>DPLM01000026.1:0-2517 GCA_003541985.1 Deltaproteobacteria bacterium
TATCAGCAGAGACTTCTTTTCTGGATTCTAGGGTTGTTCGCATTCGGAGCATTGGGAACTTGGTTCATTACTCGGGAGGTAAAGCGTTCAATATTTGGTTTAGAACCTTACGAGATCGCTGGGTTGTATAGAGAGCGTACGGCGTTATTGGAGTCGATTCGTGAAGGGATCATTGCTATCAATGAGAAAGGGGATGTGACCGTGATGAATCATCAGGCAGCCCAGATTCTAGGTTTCTCTCCAGAGGATGCCTTGGGACTTCCCATTGAAAAACTTCTACCAGAAACTAGAATGCTAGAAGTTCTGAAAACAGGTAAAGGGGAGTATGATCAGGAAATGTTGATCGAGGAGGAAGAGGTGGTGGTAAATCGGGTCCCTATTCTTGAGCAAGAACATGTAACTGGAGTAGTTTCCAGTTTTCGTCGAGCGCAGGAAATTGACCGACTTGTTCAAGAGTTGACAAGTATTCGAGAATATTCTCAGGCTTTGCGGGCACAGACGCATGAATATTCGAACAAATTGCATACTCTCGCAGGGCTAATTCAGATTGGCGCAACTCAAGAGTCACTAGATTTGATCGGCCGTGAGTCTTCGGGTTACAACGCGTTGTTGCGCCAGCTATCTGACCAAATCCATGACCCATTTCTCTCTGCGATCATTGTTGGTAAGTATCATCGGGCTCTGGAACTCAAAACTAAGCTGGAGATTGATCCAGAAAGCTCAATGGGTAATATGGGCCACTCTAGTCGCAGTGAAAAAATCATCACAATCATAGGAAATTTGCTGGAAAATGCTCTGGAGGCGTCGGCCCTGGTCGAAGGTAGAAAAAAAGTATGCCTGTCGATGACAGATGTGGGTAACGAGTTGATTTTTGAGATTGAAGATGCTGGACCAGGTATCAGCCATGAGCAACAAGAGAAAATTTTTGATGAAGGTTTCACAACAAAATTAGGTATGGGGCGCGGAATTGGCCTGAGACTGGTTCAGAAAAATCTGATTCAAATTCATGGGCACCTGACGATTGGGAAAAGTTCACTAGGTGGTGCCCGCTTTACTGCTTATATCCCAAAAATTTCAATTAACGAAGAAGATGGTCACCAGAGTTCTGATTGCTGATGATGATCCACGAATTACCGAGATCCATCAGCAATACGTCAGCAAATTCAATGGATTTGAAGTGATTGGTCTATCTAATACCCTTGAGGATACCAAACTCCAGATCGAAGTCATGGAGCCACAGTTGCTTCTGCTGGACATCTACTTTCCCGATGGTTCTGGCATTGACTTACTCAAGGAAATTCGTCTTCGTTCCCAAGCGCTTGATATAATTCCGATTACGGCAGCCAAAGAAGTCCGTCTCCTTCAGGAAGCTCTGCGAGGAGGGGTCTTCGATTACATTTTAAAGCCCGTGGTGTTCTCTCGATTTGAACAAACTCTTCGGCGTTATCGAACTCATCATTCCAATTTACAATCTTTGGACTGCTTGAATCAGTCTGATATTGATCGGATTATCCATCAGGAAAAACTAACTGATTCACCCAGAACGGATTCTGGGCTACCCAAGGGAATTGACCCGGTGACTCTAGATAAAATCCTTGAAGAAATGAAGGAGGGTTCGACAATGTTTACCTCGGAGGAAATGGCTGAGCGTGTTGGTGCTAGTCGTACGACAGCTCGACGCTATCTTGAATATCTAGTCAGCCGGGGTAGTGTGGAGGTTGATGTGAGTTATGGGGGAGTGGGGCGTCCTGAACGCATTTATCGAATAACTTGATGTAGAGATTGAAACTGAAAATATCATTATGATTGCAAAATTAAATTAAGCATATTTTACTCATTTTAACGATTGATTTCTCAGTCTTGCCTTGTTTGACAATGAAAAGGATGATTCTTGAAATAAAACAAATGATCTTATTTAATTTTCGAAATATAATTGAAGATCTAAAGATAGTTACAGCGATCGTACTGATGATTATTGATCGAATACAGATCAATAATGTTGCCCAAAAACTGGTGGACATGTCCCAGGTCACTGAAGTTTTTTCGGTTGCTGGCCGATATCATCTAATTGTAATAATACGTGTTAAAAGTACTGAGGAGGTGTCTGATACAATCACAGCAAAGATTGGATCATTAACTGGTATCAATGGTACAGAGACTCTGATCGCTTTCCGAACCTACTCCGTCATGACCTGGAACATATATTCTCAATTGGGGAATGAAAAATTACCTGACACGTGAAGAGTATGGTCAGTTCCCGGAAGTAGAGCCTGATTTACGTTTGAGTTACGGATTGAAAGCTGACCAGTTTGGTGATCTTTATCTTCCTTTTGAAGAAGGCTTACATCCTGTAGTGATTCTACTTCATGGTGGCTGTTGGCGAAATCGTTTTGGTCTTGAACCACTGGGTCGCGTTGCTCAGGTTCTTCGCCAAATTGGGATAGCTGTATGGAATCTGGAGTATCAGCGACTTGGACAGGGGGGTGGGTGGCCATCGACGATGCAGGATGTAGCGCG
>DPLM01000026.1:2814-4985 GCA_003541985.1 Deltaproteobacteria bacterium
CTTGGACAGGGGGGTGGATGGCCATCGACGATGCAGGACGTAGCGCGAGGGACAGATTATTTGCGATTACTGGCAAAGATTTATCCATTGGATTTGCAGCGAGTGATTGCGGTTGGTCATTCTGCTGGAGGACATTTAGGTCTCTGGCTTAGCGCTCGATTGCATTTGCCCAGTGGCTCTGAATTATATTTCCCAGATCCACTGAAGCTTAAGGGTGTCCTATCGTTAGCTGGAGTAGCCGATTTGGTCCGTGGAGTAGCCTTCAATATTTGCCAAGGAGCCTGTACTGAATTGGTTGGGGGCTTGCCTGAGGAGGTCCCAGAGCGCTATCAGCAAGCCTCGCCTTGCCAGATGGGGCCATGCAATGTGCCGCAGACTCATTTAGTTGGAGAGTACGATGAAATTGTCAGCCCAAAAATGGTCCAGGAGGATGTGATTGAACTGCGGAAACAAACCCCAAATGCTTCCATAAACTTTGAAATGATTCCTGAAATTGGTCATTTTGAGTTGGTGGACCCAACTTCTGTGGTCTGGCCAATTGTGTTCAAAGCCATTACGAAATTGCTGCATTCAGAATGAATACAGCATCGCCCTAAACACAAACTGTTTCAAAAATTACTGAACAAGGAGTGAAAATGAAAAAAATACTAAAAAGCCTCATAGGAACCCTAGTACTTTGCTTGGGTCTTGCCGTCACGGGATTCACCCAAGAGCCAGTAAAAATTGGTATGGTAACAACTCTTTCCACCGGTGGTGGTTATCTTGGTCAGGATGTCCGAGATGGATTTCTACTGGCTGTGGAAGAAGAAGACGGAAAACTTGGTGGTATCCCCGTCGAGGTGCTGGTTGAGGATGATGGAAGAAATCCAGTGAATGGACGTCAAATCGTCAAACGCTTCTTGGACCGAGATCGAATCTCCATTTTAACCGGTGTGATTTTTTCAAATATATCTCCAGTAGTCGCACCGATGGCATTGAAAAAAGGGATTTTTTACATCTCTCCAAACTCAGCTCCCTCAACTTTTGCTGGAAAGGAATGTGACGAGAATTACTTTGTGGCGTCATGGCAGAACGATACACTGCATGAGGCTGCAGGTATGGGTGCAACAGAATTAGGCTATAAAAAAGCACTGTTGCTAGCGCCCAATTATCAAGCTGGGAAAGATGCCTTGGCTGGATTTAAACGGTTTTTCAAAGGTGAAGTCATTGAAGAAATTTATGTTAAACTGGGCCAAAATGATTATGCTGCTGAAATAGCCCGGATACGAGCTGCTAAGCCAGAAATGGTTTTTCAATTTTTGCCGGGCGGAATGGGGATCAACTTCCTCAAACAGTATTCACAAGCAGGCCTGATGAAAGATTCTGCAATGGTAGTTTCAGGCTTTTCAGCTGATATTAAGATTCTCAACGCAATCGGTGATGCAGGCTCCGGTATCATCAGTACTTCCCAGTGGAATCATGACCTAGACAATGCAGCCAATCAGCAATTCCTTTCTGGTTTTCGAATTAAATTTGAGCGCGAGCCGACCCTCTACGCAAGCCAAGGCTACGATACTGCCAAGCTGATTGCTAGTGCACTGAAAGCCACAGGAGGAAAGGTGCTGGAGGATAAGGCAAGTTTCCGCAAGGCACTTAAGGCTGCTAAGTTCGCATCTGTTCGGGGAAATTTCCGATTTGCTTCTAATCAGCATCCAATCCATGATCTCTACATTCGTGAAGTCGTCAAAGAGAACGGGAAGATGCAAAACCGTATTTTACGAAAAGTAGCAACTGACCATCAGGACGCCTACGTTCAGGAATGTGGGCTCCGCTGAGGATCTTAAAATTTAGCTGTTCTAGAGTAAATGCGTGATTTTGTTAATTGAACAGCTACTAAATGGTCTTCAACTCGGCATATTCCTGTTTCTCTTGTCCGCTGGGTTAACATTGATTTTTGGAATCATGGGAGTGATCAATCTCGCCCATGGCTCCCTGTATATGGTTGGAGCCTACGCAACTGCACTTGGAATGCAGTGGACAGGCTCTTTTTGGTGGGGCCTGTTGCTGGCTTTGCCTGCTTCTGCTTTCACTGGGTGGCTCGTGGAGTTGGTAATAATTCGCCAACTCTACCGTCGAGATCATCTGGACCAGGTTCTGGCAACCTTTGGATTGATTCTCTTTCTAAATGAATC
>DPLM01000026.1:5296-6587 GCA_003541985.1 Deltaproteobacteria bacterium
TTTGGATTGATTCTCTTTCTGAATGAATCAACGACGATATGGTTTGGGCGAGCCCCTCTCTTCCTCAGTTTGCCAGAGACGCTGAGCGCCTCTGTAGAAATTCTACCCGGCCTACCCTACCCGCTCTATCGACTGCTGATTATTGGGGTTGGACTGCTCCTCGCTTTTTTTCTGTATTTGTTGATTACCCACACTCGTGCAGGAATGCTCCTCCGTGCGGGGACTACCCATCAGGAAATGGTGGAGGCGCTGGGGGTCAATTTGACCTTACTTAATACGGGGCTTTTTGTGTTGGGGGCCCTTTTAGCAGGTTTTGCAGGAGCGCTAGCAGGTCCGTTAATCTCAGTGGAGGTCGGAATGGGAGAAAATGTTCTGATTCTCTGTTTTGTTTGTATAGTGATTGGTGGATTAGGCTCCATTCGTGGTGCTCTCGTTGGTGCCCTATTAATTGGTATGGTGGATACACTGGGAAGGGCATTTTTGTCAAACGGCTTACGGCTGATACTACAGCCCGATTTTGCAGACAGCATTAGTGCTGCCCTTTCCTCAATGTCTGTTTACCTGCTGATGGCGCTGGTCTTGGTCTTTCGACCACAGGGGATTCTCCCTGTGGTGGTTCGGGCCCGATAATGCTCTCTGAAAATTTTGAAGCAAGACTGGCGCTGGGGGTTGGTCTGCTCCTCATTGGCTTTCCATGGTTAGTGGGTTGGCTGGAGGAACCTTACTTAGTTTCAACAGCCTCACGCATCTGGATCTACGCGCTTGCCGCATTGAGTCTAAATTTGCTTTTGGGCTATGCTGGACTTGTTAGCTTTGGCCATGCGGCCTATATGGGGGTGGGCGCTTACGCAGTGGGCATACTAGCTTGGCATCAATATGAGGAAACAAATTTTTTGGGGTTGCCTGGAACACTCGAGGGATTAATCGCCATCCCAGTCTCAATGATAGTTTCTGGGATCGTGGCGCTTGGCATCGGTGCTTTGTGTCTCAGAACCAGAGGAATCTACTTCATCATGATCACTTTGGCTTTTGCCCAAATGCTCTTTTATTTCTTCGTTTCCTTGGAACGATATGGAGGAGATGACGGACTGATGATGATGGATGGCCGTAACAAAATCCCTGGCCTTGATTTGGGCGAAGATCGGCAAATGTATTGGATCTGTCTAATTGTCCTTGGGCTAGCTACTTGGTTCCTGCGAAGACTTTCCTTGTCTCGATTTGGAATGGTTTTGCAGGCACTGCGGCAGAACGAAACTCGTCTGACAGCTATCGGAGTTCCACCTTACCCCTA
>DPLM01000324.1:0-4400 GCA_003541985.1 Deltaproteobacteria bacterium
GCACTGAAAGCTTCATCCATTAGTAGAATATTGGCATCGGTTGCCAGCGCCCGGGCCAGCCCCACGCGCTGTTGCATTCCTCCAGAGAGCTTGGCAGGAAAGTGCTGTTCGTATCCAGCCAATCCTACCCGTTCAATCCAACGCTCAGCTCGTTTGTATGCCTCATCTTTGGCAATTCCCTGGATATTTAACCCGTATGAGACGTTCTCCAGCACTGTCCTATGGGGTAACAGAGCAAAGCGCTGAAACACCATCGCTGTTCGATGCCGTCGGAATTCCCGCAGTTGAACCTTGTCCATCTGCATCACATCTTCAGTGCCGACCAAAATTTCACCAGCGGTTGGCTCAATCAAGCGATTGATGTGGCGAATCAACGTAGATTTTCCTGAACCAGAGAGTCCCATTACTACCTGCAGACTGCCCTTGGGAATTTCGAGGTTTATATCAGAGAGTCCCAGCACGTGCTTGTGCTCCTCCAACAATTCCTGTTTACCAATTCCCTGTTTAACTAGGGGTAGCATCTTCTCTGAACGTGCACCGAAGATTTTGTAGAGATGTTCAATTCGTATCAGTGCTTCTGCATCAGACACCAGGGCCTCCTGTTTGATGGCGTTGCAGCCGTTTACCAAAAGCCTGTGTGACCCGGTCAAAGATGATCGCCAGAGCAACAATCGCTAATCCATTGAAAAGTCCTAGTGCCAAGTACTGATTGGCAATCGCTTGCAAAACAGGAATTCCCAAACCCTTGACGCCAATCATTGAAGCAATCACAACCATTGCTAAGGCCATCATGATTGTCTGATTCACGCCGGCAAAGATATTTGGTAACGCTAATGGAATCTGTACATCTTTGAGACGTTGCCAGTAGCTAGAACCAAATGCATCAGCTGCTTCCAAGACTTGCTGGTCCACAAGCCGAATTCCCAAGTTGGTTAATCGTACAATTGGGGGAAGAGCGTAAATGCAGACAGCTAGTAGTCCGGGCACCTTCCCGATCCCCAATAGCATCACTACTGGAATCAAGTAAACAAAACTCGGAATAGTTTGCATCACATCTAAGACAGGCGTAATGGTCGACTGCAGACGATCTGAGCGCGACATCAATACGCCAATCGGTATTCCAATACTGATACAAATCAAGGTGGCCACAGAAATCATGGCAACCGTGGACATCGTATCTTCCCACATGCCCAAATAACCGATCAGTATAAAGCAGATGACGGAACCAACAGCAATCTTCCAACTACGAGAACCCAGCCAGGTCAGACCAGCAACAATCAATATAATGAACGGCCAAGGGGCTGCGATCAGTAGCTTTTCGAAAAAGATGAGGAATTGTAAGAGTGGATCAAAAAAGTTTTCGAGATCTTCCCCATAAGAGCGGGAGAAAGAGCGGAAGCCTGCATCAATTCCTTTGCGCAGGTTCATCAGATCTCGACGCCCTAAGGAGGGCATCTCTTCGAAAAAGTCCATTTTTTATCTTTCCTGAAGAAGGGCCTACATGGCAGGACAATTCTGCAGCAGGCCCCAATTTCAGAACTAGAGGGCGGACTTAACTTTCTTGGCAACGTCGGCTGGAACCCACTTGGTCCAGACATCTTCCTTAGTAGCCAGGAATTCAATCGCTGCATCTTCTCCAGTGGCCTGATTTTCAGTCATGTAAACCAACATGCCATTCATCACAGTCCCAGGCCACACTCGCTTGGACAAATAGTCCAATGCAATGCCACCTTTTTCCTTGAACTCATCAGTCACAACAGTATGAACTTCTGACTCCGTCCAAGAACTCGGCTTCGGATCATCACAGTCCTGCTCTGCCTTGACCATACAACCATCCCAATTATCAGAGCCCGCGAAGGGAGCTTCGAAGGGAAGCATCTGAAGGTTGTACTTGCCTATGATAGCAGTTGGAGACCAGTAGTAGCCGAACCAAGCTTCGCCTCTCTCGGATGCTTTGGCGATAGATCCATCTAAACCAGCTGATGAACCCGGATCAACAAGAACCCAACCTTTTTCTTCCATTCCGAAGGCGCGGAACAAATTAGCATTGGTTAGCTGACAGCCCCAACCAGCTGGGCAGCCCATGAAAGCACCTTTGCTCTTGTCTTCAGCATAAGGGAACAGGTCTGGGCGAGCCAAAACTTTCTCCACTGTGTTCAAGCCAGGATGATCCTTGGCAAATTTCTCAGTTACCCACCAACCTTCACCAAGACCGGTGATCGGTCCCTTCACAGCTGAATGCAGTCGTCCTTCAGACATTGCTTTGAACAGTGGTTCGCGAACTGCGTTGATCCAAAGTTCACTGGCTACGTCTGGATTGCCTTTCTCGTTCATCGAAGTGAAGGTTGGAATAGTGTCACCGGGAACGATCTCTGCTTCGCATCCGTATCCTTCTTTGAGTATAAAAGCGTCCACATTGGCCATAAGCGAAGCAGAAGCCCAGGTCATGTCCGCAAGACTTATTTTCCCACATTTATTGTGACCTCCCGCAGTAGCTGTGCCGGCGAGTGCCATCGCGCCACCAAGCGTGATGGCACTGGTCAGTACGGCGCGCAGCATTTTTGATTGAAATTTGTTTTTAAAATCATTCAGAAGTGAATGAAAAGACATAACTTTTCCTTAATTTAGGTTGTTCTGAAACAGCTGATACCAAAGAGGTTCCCATAGAGGGGAATTCAAGCGAAAAATGAATGAATTCTAGCAGACTATTTCTGGATCTAAAGAGGATTCTTGAAACGGGAAAATCAGAGAGACTCTGAAGATTAGTTTCAGAAAATTTTCTCAATATTTCAGTTAGATATATCTATTAACTGACTGAAACATAAGTGCATATAAACTCTTCAATGAGATGCAACTTTACAATCCATTTGAGAATGATCATACAAGATCGAAAGTATGCTGTCAACTTCAGCAAGGAAATCGGTAAATTCTGACAACTATTTTTATGCTACATTAATGTGATAATTAAAAATTATTTTTTCAAATTAATTGTCGATACATCTCTGTGATTCAGATCATACAGAGTTGTTGACCCGTACAGTAAAATCTTATTTTGCAATAAGGTACAATTTTTTGTAATTTGTCAGAAAATGCCAAAAAACTCCTCGGCAATTTTCTCAGATCAATTAGTTTCCTGGCAAGGAACGGATCGCGCCATACCATCAAAGAGATCCAGCATTCTCTCACGCCAAGCAAAAACTCGGTCACCTTCTGCCAACAGTGGCATTGGACTGGTACAGCGTGCCCACATCAGACCACTGAATACCAGATAATCTGCTAGATTTGGCTGTGATCCACCCAAAAAGTCAAAGGACTTCAGTGTGGCCCGGAGAGGATTCAGTAACATGCGGAACTCCTCAAGCTTGACCTCTTTATTAGCTGCAAATTCTTCGAGTGACATCCCAAAATTTTTTTCCCGTGTTGCTCGAAAGTAATTCCGGTCTTTCTCATGAACAGTTTTGTGGATCTCATCGACAATCATCCGAATCATTCCTGGGAACATCACCATTTCGGTCCAATGTCGGAAAAACCTCAGTTCCCCACGATTGATTTCCAAGCTAGGAGTAGGATATCGTTCATCGAGATATTCGAGAATCTTCCAGGAATCTGACAACGTTTGCTCTCCATCAACAAGCACAGGCACCCGTTCCGTATTGGCAAAGGCAATTCGATTCTTTTCAGTCATGCGCCAAGGGATACTTTTGAACGGCAATTGCTTGTGATGCAGGGCCAAGCGGATTCGCCAGCAGTAGGGACTAAAAACCTGTTTGTTATCTGTAGCGGCCAATTCATATAATTCAATCATGGTTGCTTCCTTTGTTTGGACTCGTTCTGGTGCAGTAATGAATTTAAACAGAATTGCTGCAGTTTCTTCAGACCGCTGGACATTCACAAGCGGGAGTTCACTTTTGCGGCAGCTGCTTGACTCTTCCAACGGTGCTGCCTAGTTTTGGAGCTTGCTTCGCTACCATAGCCCAAATCATTTGCATCTCTACTTTCACTTCTCAGCCAGGGAATTTCCGTGCATATCGAACCTGGAGTTGTTCAAGGCGCCAAACTGCTACTTAGCGTTGGAACTGCGCTCACCGCTGGTGGTCTAGTATTTCGTCAATGTTTGGAGTTTTTTGTACAGCACGGACTGAGCACACTACTTGGCAGGACAATTTGTACTAGTGTCTTGGTATTCTTTTTCTTTGAGATCTTACCATCATCACCAGTTGGAGTCTCAGCAGTCCACTTGCTTCTTGGTTCCACTCTTTTCCTCCTGTTCGGTCTGGTTCCCTCGGCCCTTGGTCTGGCTATTGGCCTCTTGGCCCAAGGGATCCTGCTAGCGCCTTGGGATCTACCTCAGTATGGAATGAACGTTACGACGTTGCTGCTTCCACTCCTTGTGGTTTATG
>DPLM01000324.1:4792-7516 GCA_003541985.1 Deltaproteobacteria bacterium
GACAGGTTCTACAGTTGTCACTTGTTTACCAGGTAGGAATTGTCAGTTGGGTCGCATTCTGGGTCTCCTACGATCAGGGATTTGGTGCAGACAGCATGTTTCAGGTGCTCAGTTTTGGTAGTGCCTATCTTGGTGTGATTGTCCTGGAACCATCAATTGATCTGAGCTTGTTGGCAGGAGTCAAAATATTACCAAGTCTCCGCAATTCCTCGATGTTCTCGAAGAGTCTCTTCCAACCAGCATGAAATTTCACCTGAAAATATTGAGAATCTCCAAGCTCTTGATCTTTGCTGAAATCCTGCTGTTGCAGGGCTGCTCCTCTTCCAAAGTAATGCAGCCTTCTTCTGTGGAGTCAAAAATTGAAGAGCAGGCGCCTGAGTTGCCCGACACTACAAAAGGACACTTAGCCAGTGAGATCCAGAAAGATTCGCAGGCTCTAAGTACAGATCTTACACTCAAACAAACAGAGCTAGCAGAGCGCACAAAAACACCAAAATTATCTGAACAAAGAAACCAGCTAATTGAAAAAACAGAAAATACCAGCCAGGTCGTAGAAAAGTTTAAGAATCCCCTACCAAAAGCAAAGAGGGCTCTGAGTGCAGTAGAGACAGGTCTGAAAGAACAAGAAATTAAAGCCAAATCTTCAAAAATTGAGGCTGTTCCAAACACTGAAATAGACAGCCCAAACTGGCAACCCAAGCAACTTCAGCAGCCGACAGCTTCTGTCATTCAGATTGAAGACCCATGGGTTCGTGCCGTACCTCCTAACGCGAATAACTCAGCGATCTTTCTGGATCTCAGGAATGAGAGCGAGCAGCTGCGCAAATTAGTGGAGGTTCACTCAGAGGTAGCAGAGCGGGTGGAGTTGCACACGACCAAGGATGAAGATGGAATGCTTAGAAAGGAACGCCTAGAGGAAGTGCTGATCCCTGCATTGGAGACCCAGATTTTTCATCCGGGAGGCATTCACATTATGCTTATTGGGCTGCGTAGTCCACTGAAAGTGGGTGGGGCGATTGAGTTAGAGCTAGTCTATGCAGATCAATCCAAGGAAACGATCTCTGTGCCTGTAGATGAGCGTCCACTACTACCCATCACTGCCCAAAACAACCATTCTCTGGATTTACCGACAACTCGAACGCAATAAGAATCAACCAAATATGTCTGTACTAACTGACCAACGCCCCTGGGGCCACTACACCGTTTTGGCTAACGAAAAAGACCACAAGGTCAAACGCATTGTTGTTCAACCTGGCAAACGTCTGAGCCTACAGCGGCATCAGCATCGCGCGGAGCACTGGTATGTGGTCAAGGGAGAAGCCCGCGTGACACTGGATGAGTCCGAAAACATCCTCAGTGCTGGCAGCGCAGTGGATATTCCGATCCGTACAAAACATCGGATTGAAAACACCGGCTCTGATGAGTTAGTCTTTATTGAAGTCCAAACCGGCAGCTACTTTGGAGAAGATGACATTGAACGCTTCGATGACGACTTTGGTAGAGCGAGCTGAATCTTCCCCTCATCTCTTTTGCTCAGTAACTGAAACACATCAACTGATGGATGTCCACTTTGCTGACTGGGCGACCGCTCCTCGGCGCAGGATCGCATAGTCTGTGTCCACTGCTGGGAACAGACAGCCCGCTTCGATGGTCTCTTGCAGAAACTCCTGATCCAACGTTAGAAATCCTGCTGGTTTGCCAACTGCTCGAATTCGCCGAATTCCTTCCAAACACGCTTTTTTGACCTCGGGATGACTTGGCTCTCCAGGAAAGCCCATGCTAGCTGCCAGATCTGCTGGACCAATAAAGACAGCATCCACTCCCGGTACCTGAGTGATTGCTTCCAACTGCTCCAGAGCTTCCTGAGTTTCAATCTGAACCATCAGGCAAATTTCTTCACGGGCTCGCTTCGCATAGTCTGGAATTGTTCCATATCGACTCGCCCGAGTGATGCCGGCAAATCCCCGAATTCCTCTAGGGGCATAGGCCACAGAAGCCGCTGCCAGTTGGGCTTCCTCAACATTCTGGATATAAGGAATCAGCAGTGACTGGACGCCACAATCCAGAAAGCGCTTGATCTCTGCTGGGTCCAGCGAACTTGGCCGGACAATCGGGTGAATAGGATAGGGCGCCACCGCCTGCAGGAGAGACAGTATCTCTAATGGATTTATCGGCGTATGTTCTGCATCAAACAAGAGCCAGTCAAAGCCACAAGCCGCTAACATCTCTGCAATATTGGAATCATTGATTGAACACCAAAGGCCGATTTGTCGTTGTCTACTGAGAATATTGGCTTTAAATAGGTTGGAGGGAAGTTGCATGTGGACCTTTCACTGGTAACGAATATGAGAGAGAACGTAAATTTTCAGCGCTAGTGGTCGGCAGTCTTAAAAATTATAGGAAGGCAGGGATCTGTTCAAACAACATATCCGTACCAATCTGGGTCATGCACCCTCTTTCTCGGGCAGCTAAAACAAAAGGAGTTACTTCCTGTTTCATCACGACTTCGCCAACCATTGTATCTGGCGATATCCGTCCGACATCAATTGGTAATGGATCGCCAAGCCCCATTCCCATCGGAGTTGCATTCACCACAATTTCAAACCCACTGGGATCGTTACGACCCAGATTGATCGGCAACGTTGGAAAAAACTGCTGGAGCCGGCTTGATAGCTGTTCTGTTGCATCTGAGCGAGTATCGTACAGTGCCAAGCGTCCTACTCC
>DPLM01000011.1 GCA_003541985.1 Deltaproteobacteria bacterium
TAATCCCGGCATTTCTGTCTCTGCGATTGCAATTTCCTTCCGGCCCCAATCAGCCAATGACAAATCTGCAACGTGGAAATCCTTTAAGTTGGTCACTTCTTTTGTAGCTACTTTCAATCTAAATCCTCCGTATTTTGGTTTTAAATGGGTGGGCTCGATAAATTTTAAACCGACCCAACCTGAACTATTACCCAACCCGACACTGCCTTATAGAGCACGGTTTCTGGGAGTAGTTCCTTATTATTTTCCCTAAATTTAAAAGCCAGCCTCACTTCTAATTTCTTCCACTTTGTCAAGGGACTCCCAAGAAAAACTTGGCTCCTCCCTGCCAAAATGTCCGTAGGCCGCAGTTTGCTGATAGATTGGACGAAGAAGATCCAACATTTCTATTATTCCCCGAGGCCTTAAATCAAAAGTCTTTGCAATAATCTGCGCTATCTGATTATCTGCAATCTGGCCGGTTCCAAATGTTGAAACACTTATACTTGTCGGCTCTGCCACCCCTATAGCGTATGAGAGTTGAACCTCACACTTTTTTGCCAGTTTTGCCGCAACGATATTCTTGGCAACGTACCTCGCAGCGTAAGCGGCTGATCTGTCAACTTTTGAAGGATCTTTCCCTGAAAAAGCCCCACCGCCGTGTCTTGCGGCACCACCATAGGTATCGACAATTATTTTTCTTCCCGTTAAACCACAATCCCCTTGTGGCCCCCCAACAACAAACCTTCCTGTTGGGTTGACTAAATATTTGATGCTAGTTTTGATAAGCGAACTTGGCACTACTGGCTTAATGATTTCCTCGATCACTCCCTCTTTAATACTGTCTAAGCTCACATCGGGGGAGTGCTGAGTCGATATAACAATAGTATCAATCGAATGGGCTACCCCGTCGACATATCTTACTGTGACCTGTGATTTTGCATCCGGTTTAAGCCATTTAAGACGACCATCCTTACGCACCTCAGACTGCCGTTGGACAAGTCTATGAGCCAAATGAATGGGCAAAGGCATTAAAACCTGTGTCTCATCACAAGCATACCCAAACATCAATCCTTGGTCGCCTGCTCCTTGCTCTTTGCCATCACTTTCATCAACACCTTGTGCAATATCAGCAGATTGCTGGTCTAAAGCTATCAAAACTGCACAAGTATCGCAGTCAAATCCCATGGCTGAATTTGTGTAGCCAATCTCCTTGATTGTTTGCCTAACTACCCTTTGGAAATCCACTTGTGCAGTTGTTCTCACCTCTCCAGCAACGACAACCATACCCGTTGTAACCAGAGTTTCACACGCCACTCGACTATTGGGATCTTCCGTCAGCATTGCATCCAAAATCGCATCAGAGATATTGTCAGCAATTTTATCAGGGTGGCCTTCAGTCACACTTTCTGATGTGAAGAGGAGTTCTCGCATGTTAGGTTTAATTTAAGTTGGGTGATTAAGGAAGTAATTCCAGGTTCGAATCAGGTATTAGTGAGAATAAACGTAAAACATAATGGATTTGAAGTACGTAAAGCGTTACGCCTTGTCAAGTTTCCTGCAAATTTACGACAAGTTTAAAACTTCCTCGCTTATATTCACGTCGATCTAGGATTTCCAGATAGTGAGACGCAAGTTGATAAAGATTATCATCTTCAAGCAAAAAGTCATCCTGAGTACAAACTTGTAATAGTTGAGAAAAATATAAACGAGCATCGAAAAGATTGCGCTCCCTGTAGGCAAGCTCCCCTAAATGATACAGAGCCCTCGGCTGGTCTCCCTGAAGTTCCAAGCTTCTCCGTAAGGCCTCTTTCGCTTTAGGTAACCATTCTAGACTCAGATACAGCTTACCCGCTTCTAGAAGTAATCGTGCTTTTTCAACTGAGGTGATCTGAGATTGTTCTAACAATCGATCCAAATGATTGAGAAAAGTTTGAGGATTGCACTTCCTGTTGCTCAGACGTGGAAAATCCAAAAGTTGAAAAGCCTGCATTCGCTCAGCTTCTTCATCTGTCAACTTTAGCATCTTTGCTGTCAGCACTTCCGAAAACAAAGTGGATCGGAAGCGAGAATCCGTTCTGAACTCGAGTTGTTCATTGCAATTTTTGCAATTCAATTTATCAGGCATCCAAAGATCCTGATCTTGCAAGAGGCGTCTCTGCTCCACTAATTCAGCATCAATATATAGTTTTTGAATAGGGTAATGATATGCAGATTGGCACTTCTGGCAGAAGATTCTAACATGCGGAACAACTTCTTGGCGGAAAACAACCTCTTCATCCGAAGGCATCAGATTCTCTTTGCCATGGAGAAGACATAGTAAGCACAAAAGCTGGCGAACTGAATTTTCACCTTTTCGATAGTAACCCAGCAACTTTTCCAAAAATCGTTCGTCAGGCACCTTTTCAATCAAATTGAGTAGTTGATCAAAATGATGATGGATCAAAAGTGGGAAATGCTCTACTACCTGATCTATCAAAAGTGATGTTGGGTAGCGAATGAAGAGTTCCAAAGCGTAATCCAAGTGCTCATGCTGGCGAGACCGAACCAAGTCAGGAAACCATTTTTCATAGATTGCTGTCAGTTGTTCCATCAATTCTGTAAGCCGATACTGCCAAGGTCTCGGAAGTATGAGTGGAAATGGGTAGAAGCGCTCGATTGAAGCCTCACCAGCCAAGCGTAAAAGAGCTTGTCGGGGATCTGCTGGAACGGGGCTCATCGAGGCTTCTGCAGCAAATTGTCGAAGCTCCTTTGGCTGCAATAACAAATCTCTGAGAAACATCCTCATCCAGTTTTCACGGAGCAAAGGAGACTGGTATAAGCGCAAGCTGGATGCCATGTGATCTCTTGATTTCTCCAAAAATTCTGTTTCACGCAGACTAAGCCAAGCAGAAACAGGCAAGCAGAGAAGAAGCAAGAATTCTTGGTCCTGAATCTTCAAGATTGTCGAATCCCAGTCAGTCGCAACGAGTTCCTTGAATTCCTGGAGACAGGGCCATTCTGGGGTCAACTCAGGATGATCCAATGAAAGGCACATTAGATCTTCCAATGCTTGCAATAGAGAAGTAATCTCTTGCTGTCGGCGAAGCAAATCCAAGCGAGCCAGCAACTCCGATAATTCAACGTCGATTTGCATCGACAAACCGTAAAGACACTCTGGGTAGAGTTCCTGGACAGACTTACCGAATTGCAATTGAGCTTGGAACCATCTGATCAACTCAGCACAATCGAAAATGCTGGCTAAATGCTGAAAAAATTGAGGGTCAGTGAAATGAACCCGGAAAAACCGATAATGACACATCAAGCGTTCAATCCGGTCGGAACCTTGAACGCTTTGGCAAAGATAACCAAACAAGCATAGTGCCTTCATGTGATTTTCACGTTGTTCCCAAAGTGCAGCCTCTAGTTCATCCCAAGTTTCTGTATCTAGGCTTTGCACAAGACACTTGATTGCACACTGAAGATCGGCTAAATGAAGTTCTTCAGATTTCCATAACTGACGGAACCATTGCGCCAGCGCAGGTTTGAATGCCGTATACTTTAATTCTACAAGTGCAATAGCACTGGAATGTTTCAGCGGCCCTTTGGAACGATTAAATAACCCAAAAATTGGAAAAGCAAACTGCTTAAGGTGATATCGCCCCACAAGATAAATTGCCGCTTCCCGGCTCTCAGCAATGTCTGATTCCAATAACAGATGAACAAAATCCGCTGCACGTTCTTGCCAACACTCAATCAGTTGATAAACAGCCCACATGCGGATCTGTCGTTGATCAGACTGCAATAGATCAAGAGTTTGCTCGAAACCTAAAACTTGAGGACCTTGCCACTGAATAAGTTCTTTACCAAATTGCTGAATATCGTCCTGCATTGCCATGTCGAATCCTGCAATTAGCGCTCTATATGTTCACATCCCATTCTGCCATCGGATTTGCCCCTTCTGTTCCTTCGCAGTTCGGAAAAATCGACCAAGTTTTCATAGAGAATACCTTGAGGCCGTTCTACTTGAAACTAGACGACGAATCCATGGTAACACTATCAACGACTTGGAATCACTCTATATTGGGGGTGGAACTCCATCTGTTCTTTCATCAACTGAAATTATTTTCCTGATGCAAGGCATCCGCCAGTCCTGGCCACTCTCAAAACAATGTCAAATATCACTAGAATGCAACCCAGAGGATATCCAACCCAATTACTTGGGGACACTGCTTCATTCGGGTGTAAATCGTCTGAGCATAGGCGTGCAGAGCTTTCAAGAAGAATTTCTAAAAAGCTTGGGGCGTAATCACACGGTAGAGCACCTTCGTCAGAACTTGATTGCTCTTAGAGATGTTGGTTGGACAAACGTCAATGTTGATTTGATGTTTGGCCTACCTAATCAAACCTTCACACAATTTCAATTCGACGTAAACAAAGCACTTGAATGGGAGCCTACACACTTGTCATTCTATGCACTTGAATTGGTTGAACACACTCCTTACGGCAAAAGCGAAAGAATCCGAAAATCTTGGCAAGAAGCCCAGGAAATTACTACTGATATGTTTTTATGGGCTTCAAATTATCTAGAAGATAATGGGTGGGAGCATTACGAGGTTTCCAACTTTGCAAAGCCAAGATATCAGGGCAGAATGAACCAAATGGTTTGGAATGGTTCAGGATATCTGGGAGTTGGAGTAGGTGCTCACTCATATGATGGACAAAGCCGGTGGGGGAACCTACGATCCCTTCGCCAATATGTAGAATTGTTGAAAAAAAACTGCTGGCCTACATCTTTTTCAGAAACTCTAACACATAATCAGA
>DPLM01000008.1 GCA_003541985.1 Deltaproteobacteria bacterium
GCATAGCCGTCAGCCATGTGAGTTCCCCCCTGTTCGTGGCGCACCAAGACAAGTTCAAGCTCGGGAGCATCCAGTAAAGCATCAAAAATCGGCATACATGCTCCACCTGGATAGCCAAATATGTGTTTGACACCCTCTCTCTTCAGAGCCTCTACAACGACTTGGGCACCATTCATTCTAATCTCCATTAATTTAGTATTTGCAAATTGGCATCTAAAATGTACTGAACTCCTTGTAGGACCACAAGCCAAAAGCCTACATTTATAAATTTATGGGTTTTGTAAAGCTGTCGAATGAGTTTTATGACATTATTCATAGAAATTTTCTAACTTGAGCTAGTCTTCTCAATAATTTATTGCCAACTTTTATAGCATTTATTAATTTTATTTTTTTTGAATAATTCTGTCTCAACAGATCACATCTACCTAACTAATTTATTGCAAGAGTTCTTTTCTCACACTTGAGACCATGATAACCTTCAGTTTCACAAAAATAACAGTTACTGAATCTCCACATAACCATTTGCAATGGAATTAACTCCTGCTGAAAAACTACTGAAAGAAGTCAATCTCAGCTTAACTCGCCAAAGGCTGGCCGTCCTTGAACTCTTTCTGAAGGAAGAACACCCGATGACACCTCATGAGGTGCGGGAAACACTCGATGATCAAGAGCGCTTCGACCAGGTGACCATTTATAGAGTGCTTGAAGCACTGGTTAAAACACGAATACTGACTCAAGTTCCTTCCACAGATCGGAAAAGCTACTACTGCCTTGCAGAAAGGTTACATGCTTTTCATGCCCATCTCTACTGTAGCCTATGTCGTCGAATGCTTTGTGTAGAATCACCTGTATCTGTAGGGCCTGAACGGGGAAAAGAATTACATATTGTATTAAGCGGAACTTGTACCCAATGTGATCAGGAAGTTCCTGATGCTACCATCTGAATCAAAAGCCTAATATGCAAGAGAACAAGATGATCTCTACTCAGTTGATTTAGACGTCCATTCAACTTGAGCATTGTCACCCAGAACATCAATTTTCTCTGATTTTAAGGTCACCGCCATTCCCCAAAACAGCTCTCTTACTCGGAATATTCATGAAAACTCACCAAAACCAGGTGTGGGGTAGCAACCTACAAAGCAGCCCAGCCGAAGAAAATGTGCTGTTTTGTGCTGGCCGTGATGTTCAGCCTTTGCCGATGGCAGATCTGGCTTTGCTGCCCTACGATCTATGGACCAATCGGGCCCATGCAATCATGTGGTTTGAAGAAGGAGTAATACCTAAAAGCGTTCTGACAAAGATTCTTGGAGGACTGAGCCTGCTCGAAGAGCAATTTCTGAAAGGAAATTTTGAGTTAGATCCAAAGCTAGAGGATGTGCATATCAACGTGGAGGCATTCTTGACCAAGCAACAAGGAGTGAAAGTTGGCGGGTGGATGCATATCGGAAAAAGTCGCAATGATCAGGCGGCATGTGACACACGGCTTTACCTTCGGGATGCACTTCTACGACAAGCTAGAAATCTGGAAAAGTTGATTCAAACTCTTTTGACACAGGCTTCGGAACATACTGAAACGGTGATGCCTGGGTTAACACATTATCAACCAGGCATGTTGACTTCATGGGGCCACTGGCTCTGTTCTCATGCGCAAGCACTGTTGCGAGACCTGGAAAGAGTCAAATTTCTACTAGTCCCAATAAATCGAAACCCATTGGGAGCAGCTGCTTCTTTTGGTACCTCCTGGTGTCCAAATCGAACACGTACCACTGAATTGATGGCTTTCTCTGAACCAGAACTCAACACACTCGACTGTATCAGTGCTCGCGGTGAATTGGAAAGTCAGGTTTCCCAAGGTTACTCGGCAATGATGAATCATCTTAGTCTACTTGCCCAAGACCTGATCTTTCTGAGTCATCCCTACATCAATATGCTGCGTCTGCCCGACGCATTCGTAACAGGCTCCTCCATCATGCCACAGAAGAAAAATCCTGATTTTGCCGAAGTCATCAAGGGGAAGACAGCACTTGCTCACGGACTCCTTCAATCTTTGTTAGGAGTACCCAAGGGGATGGTCAGTGGCTACAACCGAGATAGCCAGGTTTGTAAGTATCTCGTGATGGACGTGATAAGAGAATGTGAGCCAGCACCCAACATTCTCTCAGGAGTGATGTCTGAATTAGAAGTTCGCAAAGAGGTGATGTGGAATCGCTGCAACGAGGGGTTCATGAACGCCGTCGATTTAGCTGACTCCCTTTCGAGGAATGAAGGCATCCCATTTCGAAAGTGCTACCATATGCTAGCAAAGGCTGTCCGGCTTTCTTCGCCCAGTGAAACTATCACAAAAGATGCGATTCAGTCTGTTCTGAATGATGAGAGCTTGGGGATTACCTTTTCTGATGAGGACTTTGCTGCACTTCAAAGTCCGCTGACGGTGTTAACTCAGCGAGATCATCTCGGAAGCCCAGCCCCTGAAAGAGTGCATGAGCAGATAGAATTGATGCAATCCAGATTAGCAGAAGATTTGGTGGCAGTCAGGCTAGTGATGACCAATTGTGAAGAAGCTCAAACCATCTGCAAGAATTATCAGGCCTGAATTATATCCGATAAAATTCAATTAATTTCTCCACTACGTATTCCTGCATGTCAAGTGTCAACCCCGGATAAATCGGTAGGGCTAACACTTCCTGTGCAGCACTGTCGGATTCAGGCAGGCTTCCAGGTCGATAACCAAGATCTGCAAAACATTCCTGTCGATGAAAAGGCACGGGATAGTAAATTTCGGTGGCTACTCCTTTTTCCTGAAGAAATTTTTTGAGATCTTTCCTCCGCTGTACGCGCACAGTGTACTGGTTGTAAATATGATGATTTAGGAGATTGTCATCCTTATAGACAGCAGCAGGACAAACTACTTCTTCCAATTGTGCACTACCAAGCAACTGATTATAGTACGCAGCGTTTTGACGACGTTGCTCATGCCAAATTTCGAGACGTTGTAGTTTAATTCGCAGTACACAGGCCTGAATTGGATCCATTCTGAAATTTCCGCCGATCACCTTATGATAATATTTCGGTTCTGCACCGTGGACGCGCTTGATACGGAGTTGATGGTGTAATTCAGCATCGTTCGTAGTCACCATTCCACCGTCACCAACTCCCCCAAGGTTTTTGGAAGGGAAAAAGGACATACAACCCACGTCACTCATTTCTCCTGCTCTCCGCGCTTCACCATTTAATCGATACTCTGCTCCAATGGCTTGGGCAGCATCTTCGACAACAGCTATTCCAAATTGCTTGGCAACCGCAAGAATAGCCCGCATATTTGCGCACTGTCCAAAAAGATGAACCGGGATCACAGCCTTTACCTGCGCCAGTTCCTCTTCGGTATAATTCACTAACTTTTCTTCAAGATGTTTTGGACAGAGATTGAAGGTTATCGGATCAATTTCAAGAAAAACAGGTTCTGCATTAAGACGCGACACTACACCTGCAGTTGCAAAAAAAGAAAAATCTGGGACCAGTACTTTATCTCCTTGACCAATATTGAGCGACATCAGAGCAAGCAACAAAGCGTCTGTTCCCGAAGAGACACCTAAAGCATATTTGCAACCGCTGTATTCAGCCACAGCTTTTTCAAACCGCTCCAACTCAGGCCCCATAATGTATCGGGTTGAGTCAATAACATCTGTGACTGCGGCAATTATTTCATCGCGCAAGCCTTCATGTTGAGGACGTAGATCAAGAAGAGGAATTTGCATCAATGCTCTTTGTGTATTAGGTGGACTTTTCACTGAAGTGTACAAGGAAGTTGTCGGGTGTGCTTGTAGCAAAAATTTCAGCGTCGGCGGAAGAAACTTAAATTCAATAAGTAGCTATGATACTTGAATTTGAAGTTTCATGAAGTCTTAGTTGGCTGATTTTTTTCCTGAGATTCAATCACTTGAATGAATCCCAAATAGCGTTGAGTTCCTGTACGTTGAACTGGGCTGCCCTGTACCCGTAATTGTATGCAGCATCCATTGGGAAGCAGATAATAATGGTTCAGGGTAAATGACTTACCCTTCTCAATAGCTTGTTGCCATTGACTACGAACCTTCTTTTGGTCATTTTCTGGCACATGTTCCAAATAAGCCTGAAAAAAATTCGTTGGGCCTGTTGAAGGATGGATTTGCAGAAGAGTGAAGAGGTGAGGTGAGCAGAAGATTTGCCCTTCTTCCCATTGCCAATCACCCAAACGTGCCATTTGCTGGGCCTGCAATAATCGATACTCACGTTCCTGAAGCTTCTGGAGCTCCTCCTGACGTTGAAGCGTCACGTTTTCGAAGACAACCTGACACCCTTCAATTCTACCGTCTTCTATCGGAGCAAGGGCAAAGCCATGTGCGACCACAATTTGCTCATCACGTAACTTCCATTCTTCTCGCTGAGCTTCAGAACTTTGAAGAACTCGCACAAAGAAGTGGCGGAAATTTTCTTGAGAATACCTGTGGAGGAAGAGCGACATCGGCATTCTTTCAGGATGTAAATCTGGGTTTGCGTGTGCAAGCAGCTTGGCAGCTTGGTGGTTCAGTTCAAGAATCCGTGACGACTCGTTAAGAATAAGGCACGGAAGAGGCGAATTACGAAAGAGAGCTTGGTAGCGTGAACGTGATTCTTCCAGAGAATAGCGGATTTCCAGCAGTTCTTCATTCTGCACTCGTAACTCTTCCTGATGAATCCTCAGTTCCTGGAGTAACTCCTGTGGGGTTGGTACTTCACTTTTTTGCTCAGAAAATTTCAGTAAAGTCTGATCTTCAGATTCCTGCCAATTTTTCTGCAAAAGTGAGTTGTTCCACTTTCGCATCTTATCCATTCTCTGTCCCAAGCGGGCGTTATCCAGCTTCAATTGTTCAATCTCCAACAGCAACTCTTGCCTGCCCTTTATTTCATCCATTCTCTACTCCGAATTGAAAGACAACAATTAGTCTGGCAAGCGTTTAAAATAATTCAACTTCGAAGATTCAAAAATTTAAACTTATTAATAATATCAATTGGTTCTCCAACGCATCCCCAGTTTAGTACTATAGCCAACAGATCGAGCAGCAACTTTTCCTCTGGGATCAATAACGTAGTATGTTGGGAAAGCTCCAATATGATAGTTCGCTGCCATCTCCTGATCGCCAAAAAGAACAGGATACCTAAGTTGATGTCTCCGCAAAAACACATCAACCTCTTCCACACTTTGATAGGAGAGGGCAACCAACCAGATCAACAATTCTCCCTTTTCCTGCTGTGACCGCAGACCTTCCAAATTTCCGATACTGAAATGGCAAACCGTACACCACGGAGCAAAGAAATAGAGCAGAACCGTCTTTCCTTTTGCATCAGACAAACTGTATATTTGTCCATTTCTGGCAAAAAGCTGAAATTGTGGGGCAAGTTCGTTCTCAGGTACAAGTTCAAGGGCCTGCCAAGTAGTCACTCCCCAAAAGATCAAGCCTACCAATAGCAACGTTCGTAACCAACCGGCCATTCGGCCAGCCCATGTTAACCAGCTTTTTTTGAGTTTCATCCCAACCCAAACCTTATGCAGTTAGTCACCAACCCGAAAATTCGTAATTTAGCTATTATTGCACATGTTGACCATGGCAAAACTACACTTGTCGATCAAATGTTTCGTCAAAGCGGATTGTTCCGTGAAAACCAAGAAATCCGTGACCGCCTAATGGACTCCATGGACCTGGAAAAGGAACGTGGAATCACCATTTCTGCCAAAAACTGCTCTATTGAATGGAAAGGCATCAAAATCAACATTCTTGATACCCCAGGACACGCAGATTTTGGAGGAGAAGTTGAACGCGCTCTGGCAATGGTTGATGGAACAATTTTGCTAGTCGATGCTTCTGAAGGACCCCTGCCTCAAACCCGCTTTGTCTTGAAAAAAGCTCTCGAAAATCGAACACAAGTGTTAGTTGTCATTAACAAAATTGATCGACAAGATGCTCGCCCAGATGAAGTTCTGAATGAAGTTTATGATTTATTTATCGATTTAGAAGCTGATGATGGGCAAATTGACTTCCCAGTGTTTTATGCCGTTGGACGCGAAGGTATTGCAAAAACCTCTTTGGACGCTGATTCAAACACTCTTGAACCTTTGTTAGATGGAGTCGTGGATCACATACCTGCTCCATATTTCGAGGAAGACGCGCCTTTTCAGATGTTGGTTGCTGATCTGGGTTATTCCGAATTTTTGGGACGCCTCGCTGTAGGTCGGGTAATGAATGGGCAGGTACAACGTAATGAACCACTTGTCTGCCTCGGTGCGGAAGGTACCAAGGCTCTCCGGGCTACGAAGTTACAGGTGTATCGTGGAACTAGTATGGCAGAAGTCGGCGAAATTGAGGCCGGAGATATTCTGATTCTTGCCGGAGTGGAAGACGTTCATATTGGCGACACAATCTGTCATGCAGATAGCCCCAAAGCTCTCCCACGGCTAAGGATTGACGAGCCTACAGTATCAATGAGATTCTTCACAAACACTTCCCCACTTTCTGGGCAAGAAGGAAAGTTTGTTCAGTCTACAAAACTTCGAGAAAGATTATTTCGGGAAACTCTGAGGAATGTTTCCCTACAAGTAGAAGATACTGATGATGCGGAATGCTTCTTAGTGAAAGGGCGTGGCGAACTGCAAATGTCGATTTTGATCGAAACCATGCGCAGGGAGGGGTTCGAGCTTTCCGTAGGCCGCCCAGAAGTCATCTGTCGACGTGAAGGGCCTCAACTACTGGAACCCATCGAAGAAGTCTACATTGATTGTAACGAGAATTTTCTTGGAATTGTTTCTGAAAAATTGTCGCTCCGCAAAGGGAGAATGGTAAATCTGGTCAATCATGGTACAGGTCGAATTCGTGCTCAGTTTCAAGTCCCTTCTCGGGGACTGATCGGATATCGGAATGAATTTCTAACTGATACTCGCGGCACCGGTATTCTCAACTCGATGCTCCTTGGCTATGAGCCCCATCGCGGAGTTTTACCAACTCGCCTGACAGGGTCTCTAGTTGCAGATCGAAGTGGGAAATCAGTGGCATATGCGCTATTTAATTTGGAACCTAGGGGCCGACTTTTTATCGGACCGGGTATCGAAGTTTATGAAGGGGTAATCATTGGGGAACATAATAGAAATAGCGATTTAAATGTTAACCCCTGTAAAGAGAAAAAACTTACCAATGTCCGTGCATCTGGGAAAGACGAAAACACTGTCTTGACTCCTGTTTTGCCGCTTACGCTGGAACAAGCCATTGAATTTATTGTTGATGACGAAGTTGTTGAAGTGACCCCTAAAAGTATTCGTCCTCGCAAAGCCATTCTCAACAATTCAGCTCGTCAAATTGCTGCTAAACGCACTACCCCCTGACGAATTTGTTCGACTTTCTTTTATAATCTCTTACATTGCCACCGATGAGTCCTTGCTCATCGGAGCTCTAGCAATTGTAGCTGGCCCAACAATTTTTTTCTCTGTGCTCTCCAATTTTGTCAGAGAATAGTTTCAGGCAACCTAAGACTGGAATCCGTCAACTCTGGCGCTGCTCTCCCTCAATCCCATGGCATTCCATGAGAACTACGCTGGTATGGCTTCGCAACGATCTTCGCCTACATGATCACCTGCCCTTGCAATGTGCTCTCGAGAAGTCCGACCGACTACTGCTGATCTACTGCCTGCCAGATTCCTGGTTTAAAACTACCACTTACGGTTTCCCAAAGATCAGTAACTTTCGCTTAGAGTTCCTGTTCCAAAGCCTGGCAGATTTAAGAAAGCATGCCCAGGAACGAGGTGGAGAATTGATCTTCCGACAGGGCAATCCGCCTAAGATTATTGCAGAGTTGGCAGAGCATTATCAGGTCGACGGCGTCTTCGCCCACCGTGAAAATGCACCTGAAGAAAAACGCGAAGAAGACAAGCTCCGTGAGACACTGAAGGTCCCTTTACGACTCTATGACGGGAATAGTTTGCTGAAAGAGACTGAACTGCCTTTTTCGTTGGTTGACCTCCCAAAAGTTTTCAGCAATTTTCGCAAACAGGTAGAAAAAGAAGTCCAAATCAGTCGTCCCATTGCAGTCCCGAAAATTCTTCCTGCACACCCACAAAACTGCCTCCCAGGTATCATTCCAAACCTTGAAGACATTGGTTTTGAGCCTTTCATTCGGGATATTCGTAGTGTCTACAGATTTGCAGGAGGAGAGACTGCGGCATTGTCCCGTGTTCAACACTACTTATGGAAATCACATGCAATCAAGACCTATAAAAAGACACGCAATGGGATGCTCAAACCAGATGACTCCGCAAAACTTTCACCCTGGCTTGCTTTGGGT
>DPLM01000047.1 GCA_003541985.1 Deltaproteobacteria bacterium
ACTGCGTTGTTGATCAGGTTAAACAAGACCTGTTGGATTCGGTTCTCATCGACATTTATTTTAGGCAAATTGTCTGGAATCTGTGCTTTCAGATTCAGTTGCTTGCGTTCAATTGCCGGATTGACCAAAGGGAGCATAGTCTGGAAGATCTGTGAGAAATTTGCTGGACGTCGCTCCAGCTTCAGTTTCCCATCTCGCATGTTTGTAAAATCCGTGATGTCTCCGATCAATTGATTCATTCTCCGCCCACTGTTGACAGCAACCTCTAGTTTCCGAACCAATGCAGCTGCCAGCCCCGATTTTTTCTCCAGAATGCTCTCACACATACCAATCATCCCGGCAAGCGGTGTCCGAAGTTCGTGGGAAGTACGGGCCAAAAACAGGTCTTTGTTGCGATTTTGAACTTCCAGGAGATGGGTTAGGCTACGTAGTCGTAACTCCCGGTCCTTGTAGAGGATGATGGAAAGAATCAACGGAATGATGGCCCGATAGTCCGGATTCCAAAGGTCAAAAATTGGAGGAAGTGTTCCTTCCACAGTTAGGTTACTGAGGAAAGGCAGGGAGTAAATCACTGTAAAGCCGACCGCAAATTCATGAAGATGTGGTCTTCTCTTCCAGGAGGCGACCAGCATCATCACGCAGTAAAAATAGACAAAAATGAATCCAAGTATATTTAGTTGAAAGGGATTGGTGAAGATATTCAGTAACTCTTCCTGCTCAACTGCTAGAAATCCGATAGCCATAAAGGTGATAATAACTGTTGAAAGAAAGTGCTTAATATAATTTTGAAACTTGATGCAGTTAAAGCCAGTTTTCTCTGCAATAATGCGAAGATACGCCATAGAGTTAATGGCTAGCTGGACTGAAAAAATTTTTAAATAGACTTCCGAATCGAGAGAAAAATCGAGCAAGAGATAGATTTTTTTTTCTAGTAAAAGACCAATTAACCCATTGATAATGATGACCAACAGCCAGAATTGGTTCTGGCTCCAACCAACCAATGCTGTCAATAGGAAGCTGAGCAGAAATAGCCCCATTACCAATCCAGTCCCCAAAACTCGAAACAACTGCTGATCCTCATGGGTTTTGATGCTTATCAGATTGAATCCGCGAATGATCCCACCCCATTGTTGCTTGAGCAAAATCAACACACCTCTACCAGAGGAATTCAAACGGAAAGAATAATTCTGAGAAAAAGGAATGTTAGACAGAGCCATCAACTGCAGCTCACCATCCTCTTTGATAAGAAATGCCTGGAACTCAATCAGGTTTAGAGTTTGGAATTCAAGTACTCTTGGGATCTCACCGGCTGGCAAATCTAAGTGGAACCAGACATTTCCGTGTTTCTTAGACATCTTATTGAACGAGGTCCGATCCCAGTTACTGAGAGAATCTAAGCGCTGTAGCAGTTGTGCAGGCTCAAGACTCTGCTCTCTATCAATCAGGTATTTTACTGAGAATTTTGTAGCATCGGCTTTCATCAAATTCTGGCAGGAACCCAAAAAAAAGCCCACTAGCATCAGGATCAATGAAAAACGGAGTCGTTTGATAAACTGGAATAGCATGACTTCTCTGAAAAATGTCGAACGATTTGATGAAGTAATCCCTAGTCTCTTAGAGATAAGCTGCTGATGCAAGAACGTTCTCCAAAATGCTCCGATATTCTCCTAGCAAAGTACCCAGAAGTTACTAATGTCTTTCAAAGAGCGATTCTTAAGTCTGTCAAATAATTTGATTAGTGAGAAAAACTCAAGGCATGAGCCATTTACTTAACAAACATAAGGTTTAAGTGTCTCAAATAGAAGAAAGACACCTGGTCAAGGAAGAAGATAAATTTTCAGAGAAGGATTCTCTAAGGCTGCTATTGCTCGGCCTGAGCGTGTTGTTTGGAGCTTTTCTGTTCTGGCTCTTTCTCTATCGCTAACCTGCGGTAAATAGCTTTTAAATTCAAAGTTACCCAGAGCAGTAGAGGAAGAATGTAAATGCCGAAAAAATCTTAGTTGTTGATGCCGATGAATAGATTCTCGAAACGATGTACGAGTTACTAGTCCCATCTGTCAAAGCCCCTGATTAGAAGCTCAGAAGCATGATAGAAATTCTATTTCCGGGCATGGTAAAGGATCAGCCAGAGTACTATCAGGATGACAAGTTGTTGGTGACAGGAACTGGCACTGGTTGGGAAGCTCTGGAATAGGCCCAGCGCGTGATAGCACCAGGAGAGCAGTATGCCATCGCCTTTGTTGATCTCAGCCCTTAACAAAACCTAACTGGGGTCGATGTCGCTATTCGCCTAAAGCAGCTTGATCCAGCAATCGAAACTGTGATCGTCACCATGTATTTTGGTCGGCAAGACGAAGATCGGTTTCACCAGACGCTAGGGAGGGTAAATGTCACTTTCTGCACAAGCCCGTCAAGACCGCCGCAGTCAAAGAATTCGTCGATTCCCTCTCTCAAGGTCCATCCGTTCGTCCTGAGCAGAAACCCTCTCAAGGATCGATCTCACATCTAAAATCTGTAGTTGAACCCGATAAATTCTGCGAAGAATTGAACAGAGTCCTTAGTCAACACGGGATTCGTTCTGTTCGTTTTGTTCCGTCTGATCAAAAGATTGTGCAGGAATCTCTAGCTTATCCAGACCATTACCGGAATCTGGTGACAGAAGTCCCATGGATCGAAGATCGTTCTTTCAGTGATCAAGAGATAGCTCAACAAGCCTACCACCAGTTGATTCTTCAGAATGCTCTGGATCAGGTTCGCAACAGTCCTAAGCAATTTGCTTACAGGATGTTTGAAAGTTAACCCCTAAACTCAGCATTCTGATTGTCCAAGATGAGCCAATTTTGTGAGAAGCTGCTCCATCGTTCGGGAGATAAACAGAACGAAGAGCCATGATTATTGATATAATTATAATGTTGGCCTATATCTTTAAGCAGGTGGATGCGACGGCTGATGGTCAGGAAGCTCTCGATCAACTAGCAGAGAATAGCTGCGATATTGTCTTTAAAGACTTGAGTATGCCAAGGATGAGTGATTTTCATTGATTCAGAAGCTCCAACAGCAATCTCTACAGCAACCGATCATTGTAATGAGTGCTCATGATGATGTATTGCGGCAGGCACTGGGAACCCACAAGATTGATTATCTGATCAAGCCAATCATTTTTGAAGAATTACTGAAGGTTGTGGTTCCAATTTGCCAAAGTCTTCAATTCGAGAATCAAAGTTATTAAAAGGCAAAGCAAGTGAAGGCTAAGTTTTAAGGAGATCGGAACTCGAGCAGCGTTGAGTTGCTAAACCAAGTGCATTTCTCAAAACTTTGTATAAACTGTGCAGGATCATTGAGAAATAGTCTGTTCTCTTTAAAGCACATTTCATGAAAAAAGAAGATCTTCAACGACTGAAAGATACAGGAAATTGTCCTGGAGGGAATTTGCGCGGTGTGGATCTTGGAGGAGCCAGTTTGCTAGAGGCTGTGCTGCGGAAAACCGATCTTTCTCGGTCAAACTTACGAGGAGCCTTACTTCGCCGAGCCATTTTGGTTCAAGCCAATCTGCGAGAAGCCAACCTGCAGGAAGCCGACTTGAAGGGTGCTGATCTGGAAAGTGCGGATCTCTATCGAGCTGATTTATTCAAGGCGATTCTGGAAGATGTGGACCTTCAGGATGCAAATCTAGATCAGCCAGATCTCCGAAAAGCAATTTTGGTCAAGGCCGACCTGAGAGGAGCCAATCTGTTTAGAGCTAGAATGCAGAGCGCAGATCTTTCTGAAGCTGATCTGTACCGTGCCGACCTAGAGAAAAGTGATTTACGTGATGCCAATCTTTATAAGGCTGACCTTCGGGAATCGAACTTACAGGGTGTGAACTTGCAGGGAGCCAATCTGCAGGGAGCTGACCTGGAAGGAGCCAACCTCTTCGAAGCTGACCTGTCAGAAGCAAATTTGGAAGGTCTTAGCCTAGAGCGTACGAACTTGGAATCAGCCAAGTTCTTCAAAACCATTATGCCTAATGGGCAATCGCACACCAAAAAGTAGCCAAGTACGTATTATTATCTACTCCTTCAGGGAAGAATTGTCAGTCAGCCTGGATGAGAGATTTCTCAATACGACGAATTCCTCACTCACTACTGACATGATCCCTCTTCTCCCACTAGTCGAGGGTTTTTCAGATTACGCTAATCTAAATTCCTCTTCACCCAGCGATAGTTGTAAGAAAGCACTATTTTGACCATCTCCCTCAGGCCAGATGAAGAGATTATTCCCGACATCCATCGCTCACGATTTATTTCATTTCCGGTACGTTCTCCCCCATCACTTTTTGTAATCTTTCCCCAACTAGAACGATTATGATTTCTAATATTGACCGTCTGTTACAGTCAGTCCGCTACAATTTCCCATTTTTGAGTGTCAGTCGAAATTACATCCAACTCCGGAGTATGCTTTTGGGAGCAGG
>DPLM01000226.1:0-470 GCA_003541985.1 Deltaproteobacteria bacterium
GGGCTAGCCAAGCGCTTTGTTTTCCGCTAGGCTAGTTTCACTCCCTTCTGCCAAACTGTTGACATTCATGAATTCTAAGGACCTGCGCCAGGTCTTCGGTCGGTTCACCACAGGAATCACGGTGATCACGACTCGCACACCAGAGGGAGAGCAATACGGGGTAACGATTAATTCTTTCACCTCAGTTTCGCTGGAGCCTCCCCTGGTTTCTTTTGCGCTTCAGCGGAGTTCGCCAATGGGAGAGCACATCCGGCGAGCTGGTGGGTATGCCGTTAATATCTTATCGGCGGACCAACAGGAGTTATCAAATCATTTTGCCAGTGACAAACATCGGCAGCCTTTCATAGATTGGCCTTTGTTGCCTAATAAGCCTGCGAATCAGCCACTGTTGTCAGGCTGCCTGGCAGTGCTCGAATGTCGACTTTGGCAGGAATACGACGGGGGCGATCACGTCCTGTTGCTGGCAGAAG
>DPLM01000226.1:772-3246 GCA_003541985.1 Deltaproteobacteria bacterium
GGGGTGATCACGTCCTGTTACTGGCAGAAGTACTGGATTGTCAAGCGTTCGAGGGTCAACCTCTACTTTACTATCGGAGCCGTTATGCGACGCTATAATATGGAAATTGAGAAAGGATTACCGAGAATCGATGACATCTTGTCATCGAACTCGGGGCAAGATGCCAAAATGCAACCGACTCCAGAGGGCATTGCTGGTAGGATTGTCGGCTGGCGAACGCTCTTGTTGCTGCTATGCATTAGCCTGCTAGCATCCTGTCTATCGACTACTCCTGATATCAACAACTTGCGAACCTTCAGTGAAGACCGCCGTTCTGCTCCTTTCGCACCAACATTGGAAGAACTGACGCCGGAGATGCCCTTTGTAGTTGTATTACCCCCACGCACTCAACCAGGAGTGACAAGCTACGCTAACGATAATAGCGTGACTTTCATCAAATCGATGATGGAAGACGCTGGAAATCTGCAGGTATTCCCAGATCAGCGGATGAAGCAAGTGTTAGATTCCAACGAGTACCGGATGTTGGATATCACTCGTGAAGAAGACGCGATCAAGCTTGGAGAAGCGCTTCGGGTCAAGTATCTTGTGATGCTCGATACATCACCACCGACATTTTCCCATGAAGATGACGATTGGAGCGCTGTGGTGACCATGCACCTCTACCAGTTGTCACCAACCAAGAAACTTGCAGAGGAAACCTTCCCATACCAGCAGTCTGAGCTAGAAGACATGCGTCTGGATCTGCGGCCCAAGCTTCAAGCTGCGCTTCCATTAAAGGCCTTCCTTGTTGAGACTTACGAGCGCCGCAAGGTAGCCAAGTTAAATGTTGGGATGGATCAGGGTGCAGAGGAACTAGATCGTTTTGCAGTCTTCCGGCGTGACCAGCGCTCCAGCCCACCTGAAATCGTGGATCACGGTGGAGGGAAGTCTAGCCGCATTACAATCCATAGTGAAGATTATGGCAAGATGGTCGGTACTCTGGAGATCTTCCGCAGCAAGCAAAATGAATCCTGGGCTCTGTTAGAGCCCGCGAAGGGCGAAGAAATCCTGCCTGGTGACGCAGCATTCAAAGTAGTTCGCTATCGAACAGATTTCTTCCGTAAGGTTGATCTCGGTCGATTTGACTGAGTGCATTTCCTGTTCTAAGCTGGCGTAAGAGAAATTATTCTTTTGTGCTAGCTTCTTCTCTCTTCTCCTCTCTGAACTCTCTTCAAATCTAAGTCGAATCCTTACTCTTGTTAGCAAGCATTTGATTCTTGAAAAATTTCCTTAATCTTAGAGCTGGTAAAGTATTTTTGAAATTGTTTTCCGGTGATTACAGAAATGATCTCGATCAATTGGTAATCAGTAAATCCATCTTGATGAGTTGATGTAGTTTTATGAGCAGTCGTATCTCAAATCAATTTCCACTCTTGCTCGGTGTTCTCAACGTCACGCCAGATTCTTTCTCGGATGGAGGGAAGTTTTTAGAATTAGAGGCAGCCCGATTGCAGGCTCAGCATATCGTAGAGTCGGGAGCTGACTGGTTAGACCTTGGCGGAGAGTCGACAGGTCCGGGTAGTGTGGAAGTATCTTTGGAGGAAGAGCTCCAACGGGTACTACCAGTCTTGGAAGTGATTCGAGCAGATCATCCGGAGTTGACCGTCTCTATCGACACCTGGAAAGCAGAAGTCGCCCGCAGATGCATCTCTATGGGAGCAAAGGTGATCAATGATGTGACTGCACTGCGTCGAGATCCTGCGATGGCTGAAGTCGTTGCTGAAGCTGGGGTTCTCGTCATCTTGATGCATGCCAAGGAAGGCGATGGTCGGACAACCCGAGTGGTCCGGCACTATGAGGATGTGATTTCGACTGTGAAAGCTTTTTTTGAGGAAAGAGTCCGTTGGGCCACGGATCAGGGAATCAAGGAAGCGCAGATCATTCTGGATCCGGGTTTGGGGTTTTTTATCAGTGCCGAGGCTCGCTACAGCTTTGAGATTGTACGTCGTTTGCCCGAATTGAAAGCGCTTGGTTTCCCGTTGTTACTGGGTCCTTCTCGTAAGTCTTTCCTGGCGAGAGTATCTCCAGGAAGAAACTTGTCGACTGAGGAACGACTGATCCCAGGAGTCGCTCTGTCCGCAATTGCAGCCTGGCTCGGTGTCGATATCCTGCGGACCCACGATGTTCATGCAGGCCAACTCTTGCTGAATACCGTGCAAGCACTTCGCAGCGCTTCCTGATTTGCAAAATAAAAATTTTCTCAATGAGTGAGTTTAACGAATCTGCTTCGAAATGTCATGTTCGCATCGGTTCCTTCTTCAAACCATTACAGAATCTAAATAGATGAGACATTGGCTTGTTGAATCACAATGAGGATGCTGATAGTAGTTCATACTCAAAACCAAAAAAATTATTTCTACCAAAGTATCGCTATCAATGGGGATCTGGCAGATATTGACTCAATTTTTAGTATTTTTTTTCAGTTGCTTCTCCCG
>DPLM01000037.1 GCA_003541985.1 Deltaproteobacteria bacterium
TGTAACTCATGACCAAGTTGAAGCGATGACGATGGGGGACCGGATAGCAGTGATGAATAAGGGGCAGTTACAACAAGTTGGGCCGCCTGTCGAACTTTATGAAAAACCAGCTAATCTGTTTGTCGCAGGCTTCATCGGCAGTCCACGTATGAATCTTCATTCCAAAGATAAGCTTTTTCAAGCTAGTGATCAAAATTTGGCAGTTTTGGATGAAAAGCTTGCGAAAGATATTGTTTTAGGAATTCGTCCCGAACATGTTTTTTTAAAAGCTGCTAAGCAGGAGGATCTCTCTCTGGGTTTATGTCGAATTGAGCAGGTAGAGGATCTTGGACACGAAGCATTGGTGAAGCTAATCACTTCCAGTGGTTTAAAATTAACAGCAAGGATTAACGGAGAAATCCGTCATCAAACTAGTTTGGGTGATCAAGTTCGAATTAGTATCCCGTTTCAACGAATTCATGCATTTTCATCTGGAACTGGCGTGAGTGTTCCTGAGTTTAATAGTTTCTCTGGATGATCTTCCAAAAGCTTTAAAAATTATAAAAATCCTCTCCAAAAAAATAAAAAATGCAGCATTTACAAAGTAAGGAAATCCCTTATGGCTTCCCAACAATTTTTGGTCGTGGGCTAATTGATGAATTCAAGAATTTTGTAAACCCTCCCTTCCTGGTTGTTACCATGGAGGACCTATGGCCACTTTTTAGACACCACTTTGATGGTGCAGATTGCCAGACTTATTTCTGTAGCTCAATCGAGCAGGAGAATCTTAATCGTGAAGCCGAGAATCTTGGCGAAATTCGAGCAATTGTAGGTCTTGGAGGAGGCCAAGCACTCGATGTCGCTAAGTATTTTAGTTGGCGAAAAAACCTCCCGCTCTTTCAGGCACCCACAGCACTCTCCGTTAATGCGGTCTACGGGCAGCGATCCGGAATCCGCATTGATGGTAAGGTGGTCTATAGAGGCTGGGCAATCCCTCAATCAATTTACATTGATTATGATGTCTTGGCCTCATGCCCTCCTGCTCTGAACTGGTCTGGAATCGGAGACATCCTTTGCTTTCATACTGGAGTTTTGGATTGGCGTTATGCAGAGCGTGAGGGCAAGATCGAAGAAAAATGGCGATATGATGAAGGGCTCGCGCAACAATCATTAAGAAAAGTGAGGGGGATTGTGGAGAATATTGACAATATACGGGTGATGAATGATCAGGGGATTGAGGCTTTAGTCGATGGTTTGAAATGGGGAACAAGCTATCATGGTGCTGGCTGGTGTCCTAGACATATTGAGGGCACTGATCATTTCCTTTTTTACACTCTTGAAAAACTAACCGGAAAGAAGTTCTTGCATGGGCAACCTGTTGGACTGGGGGTGATAGTTGGATCAATGCTTCATGAGGATGGAGCTGAGGAAATGTTGGATACCATCTCAAGCATCGGGCTGGACATTCGGCCAGAAGCAATGGGACTTACCTGGGATCAACTGGCGGAGGGGCTTAAGCTTTTGCGAAGCTATGTGAACAAAGTTGGCCTCTGGCACTCCATCGCTCACGATGTCAAAATCAGCGATGGTTTTATCACAGACCTGCAAAATCGGCTTAATCATGCCTACCATCACAAGAAGAGTTAGCTGCACTGATCACATTCAAAATTGACTCAGTGTACTGTTTTTTCACTGACCCATTCTTGGGATCTTTCCCAACGATCCCAGGAAAGATCTGAGATGGGTTGCATTTCTAAAACAGCTTGTTCGAGATCCGCAAGTTCTCCGTGACTGTGTAGCGCAAGATCGCAACCCACCTCCAAACATCGATTAATTCTCTCGGGCATTGTTCCTGAAAGAGACTTCATGAACAGACAGTCAGTTACAAGAACCCCCTTAAACCCAATCCAATCACGAATAATCTCACTGATAATTTTGTTTGAAAGGGTCGCTGGCCATTTTTCATCTAGTTCGGGAAATAGAAGATGACTGGTCATTCCCCATGGAAGATCAGACAGCATCTTAAAAGGTTGAAAATCTGATTTTTTCAAGAAATCCTTCGTCTCTCGTACAATCGGAAGCTCTTCATGAGGATCTACTAAAGCTCGTCCGTAGCCGGGTAGATGCTTGACCGTGGGAATGACCCCTGCCTCACTTAGCCCGGTAGCGCAAGCGCGTGCAAACTTTGCGACATCCTTCGGATCTGAAGCAAAAGCACGATCTCCAATCACTTCATGAGCCTCGGGTATCAGTAGATCCGCGACAGGAGCTGCATTAACGGTAATGCCCAACTCCTTTAGTCCTTTGCCAAGGTGCCAATAATTTTGGTGAATCCTTTGTTGGATAATCTCCTCACTGCCACCTTCTTCAACAAGTGATCTTGCAGAAGGGTAACGCTTCCATTTGGGTTGTGGCAATCTTTGAACCCGACCCCCCTCCTCATCAATCAAGATGGCAAGATCATCACGATCACAGACTTCGTGAAATTGATAAACCAACCGCTTTATTTGCTTTGGTTCCTTTAGGTTTCTTGCAAAGAGAATGAAGCCAAAGGGAGAGACTCGGCGAAAAAAATCAGCCCATTCTTTCTCAACTTCCAAACCTGGAATACCAAAAATAATGGGAAGTACTGGTTTTTGATCCATGAATTGGAAACTCTAAAATGAATGAAAAGAGTAGGTTGGGGCACTTTGGGTAATATTAAAGAGGCATCCTATTCATTGAGCGGAGGCCACGAATATTTTAAAACAATAAAACATAGAATAAATTTAGCAACTTCTGGCCCTTCAAAAAAAAGTTGTCTGATCAATCGAGTTGTTGTACCTTCGCGCCTGCGATTAAGAGGTGCTCAAATACACAACCGTGGTCTTTGAGCAAATACGACTTTGGTGAGGAATTTTTTCGCCTCATCTGTTCATTGGAGCTCACATGAAAAAATCGGGAATTTCACGAAGACGCTTTATTGAATACACGGGTGCAGCAGGTATGGGTATTGGCCTCAGTTCGGTCTTGCCTCAGACTTCACTTGCCAAAACGGGCATCAAGGTAGCTTCAGGTGCAGCAAATCCTTTGGGATTGGCATCAAACACCCAGGCTGAGGGCGTTTTCTTCAGTGGTGGATTCGGACACGCGTACATTGAATATGCTGCTGAAATCTTTGGGGAAGTTCATCCTGGCAGTAGCATGTCGGTGGAGGGAATACAGCGAGTTGGTGAACGCTTACGGCCAAGAATCATTGCGGGGAATCCACCTGATGTAATTGACAACAGTGGTGCCGGAAACCTCGATACGGGAGCCCTGGTTGGAGAAGGGGAATTGATGGATCTTGGACCACTGATGTCAGCGCCAGCTCTTGATACTCCCGGCAAAACATTTGGGGAGACCTTGTTTCCAGGGTCACAAAATTCTGGTCTTTTCGACGGCGTACAGCGCTATGTGAATATTGCCTTCACAGTTTTTGGAGTTTGGCACAGCAAGTCTCTGTTCGATGAGAAGGGCTGGAATTACCCAACAACCTGGGATGGAATGCTCTCACTTTGCGATACTATCAAAACTTCTGGTATTGCACCATGGACTTACCAAGGAAAGTATCCTCAATACATGCTCTTTGGTCTCTTAGAGCCAATCGTTTCCAAGATTGGTGGACCACAAATTTGGAAAGATGTTGATAACTTAGTTCCTAGTGCTTGGGAACACCCTGCTATGTTGCAAGCGCTGAACATGATGAAGGCCTTGCATGACAACGGTTATATCATGGAAGGTACTTCTGGATTGACCCACACAGAATCTCAGGCGGAGTGGTTACAGAATAAGGCGGCCTTCATTCCATGTGGGACCTGGCTGGAAAATGAAATGCGTAGTATTACCCCAGGTGGATTTAATATGGTCATCAAGCCTGTACCTTCTGATGATGCTTCCAGATTAAGCTGGATTGATGCGAGTTCTGGTGAGCCATTCATGGTCTTTTCCAACGGGAAAAATCCAGTTGCAGGTATGGAGTTTTTACGCTGCTTGCTGAGCAAGGAGTCAGCGAAGTGGTTCGCACAGAATGTTGGTTCAATCATGCCGGTGGTAGGTGGAGCAGAGGGTGTGGATCTGAGTTCTGCAATGACCTCTGCACTCGCTGCAGTGGATAATGCAGGACCTAACATCTTAGACAGACCATCCTTCCCAGGCTGGTACTCTGATATCTACAGCGAAGTCAAGGACAGCATGGGGGCACTACTGACTGGACGTGCAAGTGCAGAGGAATTTATCGAGCGAGTTCAAGGTGCTTCTGACGAAGTTCGTGAAGATGAAGACATTGTTAAGTTTAAAAGAACCTAACGATTGTGAACATTGTCTCAAAAAAGTTTCTCTAAAATCCTCTAACTTTGTATGAATTGCTAAGATAGTTCACATGGCAGTTGGAAAGATCCGCTGATTCCAGCTGCCAACCTCCCTTCCTCTGTCGAGGAAATACCTGATCCTCATGATTGAACAGACTCCGTTATGCGTCGTAACAAGTACGGGATCATCCTCCCTTTTCTCGCTCCTGCAATTATCCTCTATAGCCTATTCGTAATCTATCCATACTCACAGGCAATGTATGTGGCCTTTACAAAATGGAAAGGCCTGAGAAAGTCTCCGAGATTTGTAGGTCTAGATAACTTTGAAAAAATGCTTGGTGATGATAAATTTTGGAACGCACTCTCCAACAATTTGATTTATCTCTTTGTTTTACCAATTGTTACGCTTGGTTTTGCACTGTTCATGGCCTTCATGATTTCACAAAAGGTGCGCTTCAATAATTTTTATCGGGTTACCTATTTTTTCCCTCAAGTGATGTCAGTGGTAGCTATCGGAATTCTCTGGAGTTTTGTTTATCATCCAACCATCGGCATCTTTAGTTCACTATTAAAAGCGGTAGGAATTAAGAATCCTCCTGTTTGGCTTGGCGATCCTGATACAGCTCTTTGGTCAATCGTGGCGGTAACTGTATGGCAGTCGGCAGGTTTTTTTATGGTGATTTTCATGGCGGGTATGCTCTCAATACCAAAATCACTTTATGAAGCTGCAGCACTTGATGGGGCAGGTAGAGGGTCAACTTTTTTTCGAATTACATTCCCCTTGCTTTGGGAAAACACTCGGTCCTCACTCGTTTTTATCACTGTAATAGCGATGGATATGTTTGGCATTACCTTCACGATGACTCAGGGAGGACCAGACCGTTCCACTGATGTGCTGGCTACTCTTTTGTACGAGCACGCTTTCTTACATAGTCGTTTTGGGTATGCCACAAGTATAGCGATGGTTTACTTTATCATAGTAATCGTGCTGACATTACTAATTTTCCGCGTAACGCGGCGAGAGACGGTTGAATTCTAGGAGTTAGCATGTACAAAGTGAGCCGCTGGTCAGCCGTTTCTACGCAAACAGTGTTGGTTGGATGGGCAGTGATAGTAATTTTTCCGATGATCTGGATGATTTATAGTTCCCTCAAGACTGATCAGGAATTGTTCTTCAGTCCATGGGCTCCTCCAATGGAATTACAGTGGGATAACTTCGCTAGAGCGTGGACAAAAGCTCATGTGGGAGATTATCTTCTAAATACCCTGATTGTTGTTATTCCTGCTCTGCTATTGACGTTAATTATTTCTGCAATGGCAGCTTATGTCTTGGCGCGGTTTGAATTTGTTGGTCGGCGTTTCCTGTTTTACATGTTTCTTTCTGGAATGCTTTTTCCAGTATTCCTTGCACTGGTTCCGCTATTTAGTTTGGTAAATCAATTGAAGATGCTTAACACCTTCCACGGGTTGATTTTAGTTTACATCGCCTATTCTCTCCCCTTCACCATTTTTTTTCTGACAGGCTTCTTCAAAACCCTCCCTACTGAGATCGAAGAATCAGCGATTATGGACGGTGCTAATCCTTACCAAGTGTTCTTCAAGGTGATGTTGCCAATGGCTTCTCCAGGATTAATCAGCATGGGTATTTTTAACTTTTTGGGGATGTGGAACCAGTATGTTTTGCCCTTGGTATTAATCAGTGATGAGAGTAAATATATGCTCTCACAAGGTTTGGCTTTCATGCTGTTCAAGCAATTCTACGAGAATGACTGGAGTGCTTTGTTTGCAGCGTTAACGATCATCATGGTCCCTACTTTAATTGTATATATAACCTTTCAAAAACAGATTCAAGATGGTATCACGACAGGTGCCTTAAAAGGTTGATGATACTAATTTTACTTACTTTATGGAAATTGAATGAAAGTTCTTCTCGCAGGGGGCAGTGGTCGGGTAGCAACACTTGTCACTCCCTTTCTATCCAAGCGTCATCAACTGCGTATTTACGATCGTAATCCACCAGCTGATCAGTCGGTGGAATTTCTTCAAGGAGAATTAACCGATCCAGTTGCTTTAGAGCAAGCTGTCGAGGGAATGGAAGCTTTTATTTATCTGGCCATGGGCAGGGAAGACTGGGATACCTGGCAAGGAGTTGACTCTGCTTACGATGTGAATGTCAAGGGTCTGCATATCCTATTGAGAAGTGCTCAGGCCGCAGGGATTCAACAAGCGGTTTATTGTAGCAGTATGTCGGTATATGCTGACCTTCGGAAGCGCTACTTTCAAGATGAGGATATTCCACCAGATGAAACTGAGCTTTATGGTTTCACGAAGTGGATAGGTGAAGAGATTTGCCGCAATGCTTGGCGAAGATGGGGAATGCATACTAATGCCCTGCGTCTTTGTCATCCTACCCTGAAAGAAAAGTGGATTTTGGAGACTCGAGAAGGAGTTACTACAATAGCTACAACTGACGAAGATGTTGCCTCTGCAATGTTGGCAGCACTTGAACTGAAGGCGGGTTTTCAAGCATTTATGATCAGTGGAGACTTTGAGCAGCAGATTATGTGCATGGCCAAAGCTGAACGTATGTTGGGTTGGACTCCTAAAGCCCGACCCATCAGATAATGCCCCATTGGCAAATGAAATTCATGCAGATTTGCTTCAATAAAATCTTTAATCTGCTGATGAAAACTAACTTCTTGAAGAGAGATAAAAATGGCTTTTTTGGTAAAGAAACGTGGAAAGTTATCCTACTACTATGAGGGTGAAGATCCTGTCTTATCAGCAATGGTAGTAGAAGAACAGCCTGATGGAGACCTGCGGATTCACTTCTCCGGACTTACTGGAGGGCATTCTGCTACGAAGGTTCTTCAGTTAGATTCAGTCACCACCATGGAACCTGCGATTGAAGTTCCTCTGGTTTTTCGTTGCTGGGAGCATTGGTTGCGGGAAGCTGGTATTTGTCAGTCCATTGCTGAAATTGACTTTATAGAGATTCATGCATTTGGAGCTCAACCGAAGTCTCCCAGTCCTCTATCTGATCCTACAGGGTATCGCAAAGAGCAAGAACGAGTTCGTGCTGAATATGCGAAGGCTTACCGCAATTTCTTCAA
>DPLM01000038.1 GCA_003541985.1 Deltaproteobacteria bacterium
TTAAATGGATTTGATCATCTTCAAGTGATGGATGATAAATTTGGAAAAGAACGAGTCATGGGAGGAGTGGCCCACATTGCGGCAGTATTGACAGAGGAGGGGGTGGTCAAACAACTTAACGATTTGCATCGATTTACTTACGGAACAAGACATGCTTGTCAAGAATTAATTGCAAAGGACCTTGGGAAACTAGTCCAATTAGCCATTTTTGAGGGCGTACGAAGTCTTAATGTTGAGCAGTCGTTGTGGGACAAATGGACGTTTTTAGCTACTTTGGCAGGAGTCAATACTCTAATGCGAGCGAATATTGGAGAGATTATGGGAACTGAGTTCGGGGCACAAGTCACCAAGGAAATGTTTAATGAATGCTGCTTGATTGCACAAAAATCCCAATATCGCATTTCAGAAGAAACGCAGGCTCAGTCCCTGAGCATCCTGCAAAAGCTAAATTCAGATTTCACTGCTTCGATGCTAAGAGACTTGGAATCCGGTTACAAAACAGAGCATGAGCATATTATTGGATCCATGCTTCGAAGGGGAAAAGCTTTCAGTCTTAATTGCCCCAGTTTGCAATTAGCTTACACACAAATGGTTATTCGAGAAAATCAAAGGCTTCAGAATTGATTCGAAAAGTTGAAAAATGCTATACAAGACAGAACTGATATTTGAACAAACTCTGACCTATAATTTTCACTGTGTTTCATAAACAAGCTTCTAATGAGAAAATGATTGTAGTAAAGCTTTCAAGAATAGTATTTTCGATTTTCGCAGGGCTATTAATGTCAAGTAGTCATCTAAGCGCAACACATTACGGGGGACCTCCTTCATTCAACAAGGATAATATTCGGAATTCTAGGGGTTCCAGTATTTATTCAACAACTAAGAATTCCTCTTCTTCAAGTTCTAGCACCACACAAGATCAATACGATCCTTACGCTAATTTTCTGAGGCTTCACTTTGACGAAATACAGGAACAAGTTGCTCAAGGAGGCGGCCCACATACTGAGGTGATTGCAAGATTCAATAGTTGTGGGGAACTATTGCTTGCAGAGACCAATTTGGCTTTAAGCACAAATTACAAAAAAATATTTAAAGTGAAAGGGAATCCTGATTTGTTGCGGGAAGCTATTAAAGTGGTCATTAAAGAAAACGATAAATTGCGTGACCACTGTGATAGCTTCAAAAAAAATACCTGATAGTGAGTTCTGAGAGAAAACAATGAAAACTAAGCTGATATTATTAGCAATGTCTTCTTTTTGTCTAACAGAAATTCCTTTGGGGTATGCCGGACATGATGGAGGACACTCCATGCGCAGCAGCCAGCCAAAATTTATAAGAGGTAGTGGAAACTCTGGCCCATTTCAGATGACGAAGGGAAGTACTGGATCAACGTCTTCTAGTACTTCAAGAGATCGATACTCTTCTTTCTTGAGAGATCAATATGAAGAGATCCAAGAACAGGTAGCTCAAGGAGAGGGTAAAAATCTGGAAATCATTGCTTTATACAGTGGGTGTGAAGGATCCTTGATGGATAGGATGAAGTTTGAGCTAAATGCTAACTACCGGGAACTCTTTAATAGTGAAGATTCTCAACCAAAACTTGAAGCAGAGATCAATAAACTCATTGTGGGTAACGACCAACTTCGTAATGGTTGTCAAAAGCTACAAACTTCAGAAATTTAATTTTTCGTAATGGATTTTTGTTTGCCAATTGGGTTAACCACAAACCTTTGTTTAGTAGGTAATGATAATGATAAAACTTTTTCAGTTTGCAACAATGGTATCGATTTCTATCTCTTGGGGGGCTTTTGCGGCCTTTGCTTGCCACGAAGGTGATTTTACAGCATTGAGTAAGGGACATTACAAGTGGGGAAAGACTGCAGGCATCCTCCAATACACAGAAAATATTACGATTTCCAGTTCAACCAGCACAAATTGTGATTTGTACACTGCCTATTTGTGGCAACAGTATGACTCGATCCAAGAGCAAATAGCGCAGGGAGGAGGGGAACACCTGGAAGCCATAGCTCGGTTCGCTGGTTGCCAAGATTCCATGATAGAAATGTTGAAAATTGAGTTAAGCCAAAATTATAAAAAATTGTTTAAAGCACCCGATGATCCAATTAGACTTCGCTCCGAGATCAGCCTAGTTATCCAAAACAACAGTCAACTTCGCATGGCTTGTCAAAGCCATGAGATGGTTACTTCCTAATCCAGCAATTTTCACTCAGAGTTTTCAATGAGAACCAGTTTTTTGTTAGCAATAATTATTTTGGCAGTTTTAGTCTCCAAAAGTTGGGCTTGTCATGAAGAAGACACCAATTTGGATGGCCATAAGCCTAAGACTGGAGTAGGGATAATTGTAAGTACTGAAATTATTGTTGCATTTTCTTCTACAACCACATCTTGTGATATGTACACTGCATATTTGAAGAGCAACTACGAACAGATTGCTGAAAATGCAGCTGTTGGTGGAGGACTACACCTTGAAGGACTGTTCGCATATCGAGGATGCAGTCGGGACAGCCTGGTACAGTTACAACGTGCATTTAAAGTCAGGTTTGAGTCCATGTTCCCACAATCAGATCCTCTCGGAGAAAAATTTTTCCAAAGATTCGAAGAGTTGATCATCAATGAGAATCTAGCAAATAAATGCCCACCCCCGGGTGAATCAGTTTCTTAGCTGATTTTGACAAGTTTCCTGTGAAGATCTTGATTGTTGAAAATTCAATCAGAAGGAATGTTTTTCAAGAACTCTTTGTATTCGTTTGCTTCAATTTTCACCGTGTTGCCTGCTCCTGGGAAAGTTCCTGATAGAACATCAGCTTGGTATTCACGAAAGGCCTGTACCCGTTCCTTTTGAATTCGATCCAGTTCGGAATTTAAATTTCGGTAAACTTTGGCGTGCCGGGGTACGTGGCCGCGGTTTGTCCCGAGTATATCTTCAGCAAAGAGGTATTGTGCATCACAGCCATTGCCACTTCCCATTGAGATCACAAGTAACTCCATCCGTTTTGAAATTTCTGAGGCAACTTCAAAAGGGACTACTTCCATTTCAACAGCAAAAGCACCCGCTTCCTGGTGGGCTATGGTGGCTTGATACACGTTTAGAGCTTCCTCTGCTGTTTTTCCAACAGCTCGGAACCCTCCTGTCCAAGTTCGTTTTTGTGGTACCAGACCAACATGTCCGACAACTGGAATCCCCTCATTTGACATCGCCTCGATGAAGGGAATGCTCATACAAGCATAAACCGCATCAGCTCCATCATTTAAGGCTGCAAAGCCTGCTTTGATTGCTTCTGTAGGGGATGAAAAATGCCCATAAAGTATCCCCATTGTTAGGAATGTATTTGGAGCTGCTGCTCTGATCTTACGAGCCTGATCTCCTGCAACGGTGATTAGCAAATCAATTCCAGCTTCTTCACAAGCCAATGCTTCATCTTCGGTTCGGACAAGCACTTCAGAGAGTTGACGAACTCCCTTTAGGTTCAGTAATTCGCGAACAGTCGGTCTACTCATTTGATCTCCATCAGCCCAAATTCTCAATGATTTGAGTGGGTTCCCTCTCACCACGGATATACGGCTTGAGGACGTCCTCAATGCCCTTCCAATTGTAGGGATCCCTTCCGCAGACCATTACAATATCACGATTGTCTCTGGTGGTGGGAATCTGTCCTCCGCAATCCCAGGGAAGTAGTGACTCTGCGCTCATGTAATGATGGACTAGAGCCCTCCGGTATTGTTCTTTAGATCGATTTTTCAGGGAAGAATGCAGCAGGTATCCATGGAAGAACACAACACTCCCCTTTGATACTTCAACTGGGAGGGCCTCGTCTGGTGAGTACGGATAATTAAAGGCTTCCGGAGCACCATCATATTCTTTACTTACTGGTGAACGCACTGGGTAGAGTACCCCTGCTTTGTGCGAACCAGGTATTATCCACAGACAACCGTTTTCGATCGTAGCGTCATCCAGCGCAATCCAAACCCCTGTCAGAGAGCGGTCACGCGTAGGAATAAAGTGCTCATCCTGATGCCAGGCTTGGCCTGGCTTACCAGATTTCTTTACAAATAGCATGGACTGCATGCATTTGACGTTGGGCCCTATTAACATTGCTAGGTAGGGAACTAATTCTGGTGCGTCCAGCATTGATCTAAAAGAAGGGGACATCTTGTGGGGAAAATGAAGAGCCAGGAAATGGGAGAGTAGTTCATCATCACTCATTTCATCAATGTTGGAGGGAGGATGAGATTTGTTTGTTAGGAGATGGGTTTTGGGGAGTTTGCTGCCTTCTTCTCTGCAAAGCCTAAGAGTCTCGGCAAGTAATTCATTTATTTTTGATTCATTAAAAAGATTGGGGATGACAACAAACCCATTGTCTTGATAAGACTTGCAGAGTTTTTTCATGTTGGAAATGAGTTTTTTTGTTACTTCAGATTAATCTGATCTGGGAGAAATAAATATCAATTTTTATAGTCATGATTGACTTTATATCCCTTAATTTCAATTTGTTGTACCGGAGTTTTGCGCTCCATGTTATCGATGCCCTTTGCTATACGATCTATCCAAATCCCTGAGTTTGATTCAGGACAGGCCCAATGAACAGCATTTTTGATAACCAGCTGCACATCCTTGTTGTGATAGACTGGATAAGCCTCGTGCCCGGGTCTGAAATAAAATATTTTTCCGTTGCCTCGCTTGTAACAGAGCCCAGATCTGAAGACTTCTCCTCCCTCGAACCAACTAATGAATACTGTCTCATCTGGTGATGGCACCTGAAAAGGCTCTGAATACATCTCTGTCATTTCAATCTCAAAATATTCACCCAACCCACTTGCGATTGGATGTCCAGGGTTACAGACCCAGACTCTTTCTTTTTCACCCCTTTCAGCCCAGCGAATATTTGCAGTTGTTCCCATCATTCTTTT
>DPLM01000413.1:0-4017 GCA_003541985.1 Deltaproteobacteria bacterium
TGATTCCAGGCAATGCAAGAGGTACAATCACGGAAAGAAAAGTCCGCCATTGACTAGCACCGAGGTCAAGGCTCGCCTCAATATAACTTCTATCCATCCTATCCAGCGCTGCGTAAAGGGGTAAAACCATAAATGGTAGGTGAACATAGACCAACCCATAGACAACTGCGAAGTTATTATAAAGTAGCTCAAAACGATGGAATCTTTCTCCTAATAGATTCCAATCTCCTAATCCAAGTATTCTAAGTCCACTATCGGCAGTCTGCCAAATCAATTCAAACAAATCATTTAGGTATCCGTTTGTTCTCAGAACAGCAATCAAAGCGTACGTACGGATAAGCAGATTTGTCCAGAATGGCAGAATTATAAGTAGCAGTAAAATTGGCTTCCAGCGGTACGATGCAAAGGTGATTGCCAGGGCAACTGGAAAAGAAATCACTAGACAGAAGAAAGTAGTTAGGCCTGCATACCAGAAAGATTTGAGAAATATTTGCAAGTAAAGAGGCTGTACGGCTCTTAAATAGTTTTCGAGTGTACCTGTGATAGCCACCCTAATGATACCTTGTTTCTCACCAAAGCTAAGTCCCCAAACCAGAAAAAGGGGCCCAAGAAAGAAGGCAAATAGCCAGATCGTGGGGGGTATCCCAAAGGACAAAAAAACCTTGTGTGATTTCCGCCAGTAATCCACTTATGTGTAAAAGTGTTAGTTTGGACAATAGAGGCCTAGTTTTATCCAGGCCTATGGGAAGTGCTCTACGCTGCAGATATACGTGTCCATGCCTCGTCAAAAAGTCGTTGCATTGCTTCTCCAAGGTATTTTGAAGACTCACTTCTTCCCAGAACCTCATCAGTTGGGAAGATAGCCGGATTGTTTCGATATTCATCACCGAGCTTTGCTTTAGCGACTGCATTTGGTGTCGCATACTGGATGAAATCAGCGATTAGTGCTCCAGCATCTCCGTCCAGCAGGTAGTTCATAAATGCGTGAGCGTTTTCAGGGTGTGGGGCTCCTTTGGGGATGCATAGGCAATCTTCCCATAGGAGAGTTCCCTCCTTGGGAACGATATAGGCGATATCATCATCTTCCTCCTGCACTTGAATAATGTCGCCGTTGTACTCCATCGTTAGATCAACCTCTCCAGAGAGCAGCAAATCTTGTCCATTGTCCTCAGCAAAGACCTTGATGTGTTTCTTCTGCTTGATCATCAAATCTTCGACAGTCTGAACAACTTCAGAATCGGCGGTGTTTATTGAATGACCGAGGTACTTCATGGCAATAGGAATTGTCTCAGATGGGCTGTTAAGCACAGCGATCCTTCCCGAGTATTCACTTGATGCAAACAGACTCGCCCAACTGTCTGGTACTTTCGATACCTTTGATTTGCGATATCCGATGCCAACGGTTCCCCACATATAAGGCATACTGTAAGCTCGCTGCGGATCAAATGCTGCGTCCTGAAAAGCTTTGTCCAAGTTATTGAAGTTTGGAATTTTGGAGTGATCTAGCTTTACAAGCATATTTGCTCGGATCATGCGTTCGACAAAGTCATTTGAGGGAACAATCACATCATAGCCAGGGTTTCCTTCTTTGAGCTTGGAAAATAATTCATCGTTATCGGCAAACAGATCCATGCTTACTTCTATTCCACTGGCAGTACGGAAATCATCCAAGGTTGTTTCGCCGATATAGGTGTCCCAATTGTAAAAGTTGAGCCGCTTCTCTTCGGAACTCCAACCTTTACCTGGCGAGAAAGTGAGCCCTGCTGCTACAGCACCGAGACCCCGCAAGAAGTAACGTCTTGAAAGTTGAGAGTGATTTTTTGGATTCATTTTCATTTAAATTCTCCAGCCTTTGGTTCTGCAAAAATGCGCCATCAGAGAATGAACTCTTGAGCGGTGCAAATGGAAAATAACCGTCCTCTACATTGAAAATTTAGATCTATGGAAAAAAATCAGCAACGTCCCAGTTCTTCTGCCAACTGATTGAGTGATTTGAGAGCTTTCTTGTAAATCTCATCCAAGTGATCTCTCGAAGCAACAAGGGGTGGAGAAAGAATCATAGTATCTTTAACCGCTCTCATCACTAAACCGTTCCTGATACAAAGATCCCTACATCTTTCACCAACTTTCCCACGTTCAGGAAAAAAACTCTTTGATGACTTGTCATTAACTAATTCAATTGCCCCGAGCAAACCTGCATTCCTTACTTCTCCCACCAAGGGGTGTTCATTGAATTGCTCCAACAGTTTACGAAGATAGGGCCCAGTTTCATTCCTAACTTTTTCTACGAGACCCTCTCGTTCGATGATTTCAAGGTTTCTTGAAGCCACAACGCATGACGCGGGATGTCCAGAATATGTGAAGCCGTGGGCGAATTCCTTACCTTTGCCAATGATAACATCAGCAATTCGGTCAGCAATCATGACGCCTCCGATAGGAAGATATCCAGAGGATAGACCTTTGGCAATTGGCATAAGGTCTGGTCGAATATTAAAATACTCTGAACCAAACCAATGCCCTGTTCTGCCAAAACCACAGATCACTTCATCAGCTATTAGCAGAATTTCGTACTTGTCACAAATCCGCTGTATTTCAGGCCAATAAGTCTCTGGTGGAACGATCACACCCCCAGCACCTTGAATTGGTTCTCCAATGAAAGCGGCTACACTCTCAATACCAAGTTCATTGATTTTCTTTTCAAGTTCCTGGGCAGCCAAAATTCCATATTCTGATGGAGAGCTTTCATCACCGTTTTGGTACCAGTATGGTTGGTCAATGTGGACAATGTCTGGAATAGGTAGATCATCAATGTCATGAATGAATTTTTGACCGCCTAGGCTCGCTCCGGCGACTGTGCTTCCGTGATATCCATTGATTCTGCTAATTAGAACGCGCTTCTGGGGCTGCCCTAAAAGCTTCCAATAATTGCGAACCATTCGCAGGACAGTGTCATTGGCCTCAGATCCGGAGTTGACATAAAAGACATGATTGAACTGAGTGGGACTGATTTGTGCGAGCTTCTCTGATAGTTCAATTGCTGGAGGGTGGGTACATTGAAAGAAGCTATTGTAGTAAGGAAGTTGCTGCAGTTGCTTATAAGCAACTTTTGCTAGCTCTTCTCGGCCGTATCCAACGTTCACACACCACAAGCCAGCCATACCATCAATGATCTGATTCCCTTCTGAATCCCAAAGATACACTCCCTCTGCCTTAGTTATGATCCTGGTCCCATTGCGCCCAAGATCCTTTGAGTCTGTAAAGGGGTGCATGAAGTGGCGGGAATCAAGACTCTGCCACTCATCGGTACTGCGAAGCATTCGAAATCCTGATCATATAGAGTGATGTCACAGTTTTAGTCTACAGAAAGCGGCTAATTGCTTAGCGTTGTCAACTTATAGTTTTCTAAAAAAACAGCAAGATGGCTGAATCTGAAAATTTAAATGAATTTTTAGGAAATTTATTGATACAACCAATTGTTGAATCATGGTCTTTAAATCGGAAACCCAAAAGCTCGGCAAGTAGAGAGAGATCACTTTTTCAACAGAAAAAAGTTTTGTTAGACGAGGAAATAATTTTTATAAGTTGTTCTTCATTAAAAGTGTCGAGAATAGTAGCTTTGATATTCTGAAACCACCTCAGAGTAAGGACGGTAGACTTCAAGGAAGAATTTGAATGAAGCCATTTTTACATAGGAGTAAGCGGGGGCTGCGGAAATGGAGGCTATCAAAATTCGAAGAAAGAAGTTTTCAAGATTTAGGAGTGAAAGAATTGGAATAATTAAGACGAAAAGTAGAGAGACTAGGATTCTTGCGAGATAAAATAGCCAAGAGTACCAAAAAACGCGTCCATTCTTTAGCAGTTCTGAAAAAAGTTTTAATTTGGTTGTAAAGCTATTGTTTAAAACGGCGAGCTTGGAGGAATATGAAAATCCGGCCATTCCTATGGGCCAAGCCGATCCTATCATTCCTATCGGAAGCAAAAGGCTGTAAACTGAGTTGCTTTGAATCCAAATTTCCC
>DPLM01000413.1:4353-6388 GCA_003541985.1 Deltaproteobacteria bacterium
ACCAATTACCCAGCTAGTTGTAATCCAAAGTCCTCCAATACAAATTACCATTCCAACAGCACATGCATCCCAGGCAAATTGGGACCAACGCAAGCTTTGAAGCGATTTCAAGATACGCCAAGATCCTCCTTCGGAACGATGCATTTTGCGCATATCCATGGTTGGCCACATTGATGTCAATTGTTTGGCAGCAAATAGGCATCCACCCACAAATAGAGTTCGCCAGTCCAAAAGCCATTCACTAATTGCATTTGGGGCTTCAAGAAAAAGCCACTTAGCAGCAATGCCAAGTTCCCTCGAACTTGGCAATTCAAAGCCATCCGGTCGAATCTTTACATAACTCCGAAGGAGTCTATCTGCTATGAGGAGAAGTCCCACGAGGAGAAAAAAAGATTTGTAACGAATCAGGTCACGGACCGAATCAACTATCAGGATTTGGATGAGTCGACGCATTAAGGGGGAAGAGGGGTTAGAGATAAACGGTGTTGAAAACGCATGGGGACTCTCAAGGTCACTCCCTCGTGAAACTCAGGAAAATAACCAAACGTTTTACTGTCCACAAGGATCTGCATGATTCCCTCAGAAGACAGCTCTGTGTCAACATCAAGATCATGTTTTGATGCAGGAAAGGCAAAGCCATTCACCTGAAGATCCATGATCAGATGGTCAACATTTGTAAATTTAACGTCCCAATTTTCAGCTGGAACATTCGTTACAAGCTCAATGTGCTGAGCTTCAAGCGATAAACTAACAATTCTTTGGTGTTCCTTGAAAAAGGGACGACGTGTTGAGTAGAGGACCGTTATCAAAATCAGGCAAGCAGCAATCCCTATTCGTAAGTGCCATTTTGTCCGATTACTAATTCTTCGAACCAGAACACTATCGGATAGTGGCGGCTGAAGTACAAAAAAGTAAAAACAGATAAATGTGGCACCCATAATCCCTAAAGACCAAAAAGCATCACTCAAGTAGTGTGCACCTTGGACAAGTCTAGCTGTACTCATCAACGCGCCATACCCTAACCCGAATACCAAAGATCCAATTGCGAATGGAGGGGAGTAGTTCCAGAACATTACACCGGAGGCAAAGATAAATCCCATTGTGCAATGCCCACATGGAAAGGACTGACCCTGACCGGGTATTCCCAGTTCTAAAGCAGCTCGATATTCCCAATTACCCCCAAATTCCACAACCTCTCTGGGACGAGGTCTCCCGGTGTATTCTTTTAAAAGTGCGTTTACGATTAGGCCTGCTCCCACTATTGAGGTTAAACTGTAGAGTAAAAAATAACGGCGAAAGCGGATCCATTTCGGTGATTGGAGGGATCGATACCAAGCGAGTAGGCTAATAAAGGTAAGTGCAAAAGCTGGGATTGTGCCGAATTCGTAGAGAAAACGCCATGGCTGGTCATCGCCAAGTGACCAGCCTGTTTCTGGTGACCAAATCTGACGTATAATCACTCTGTCTGCATCAAATCGGTTCCAGACCAGAGTGGCTGTTAGCAAGACAGCTAACCAGAGGGTTAATAGGATTGCTCCAATCCAATAATATCGCTTACGTTGGGAATCCATTCCAAACTTGCGTCATCAATGCGTGAAGATTTCAGGTGGTTCAGGCACATAATTTTTCAATTCGCCGGGTCGTCCTAATCCAACTACCAACTATAAATTTTTATTAGTTATGCAGGTGCAATTTTTGGAGATTTGTCCCTGATTAAAGCAAACGACGTTAACTTTTCAAAAAATTATGAAACTTCAATCAACTATCATTCCTATTTTTCGTCTAAAACCAGGTCGTGAAAAATCTGCTCATAGGAGACACCCATGGGTTTTCTCTGGTGCTGTAGAATCCGAGGCGGATGCAAACCAACCTGGTCAAACCATCAGGGTTGAATCATCATCTGGAAAATTCCTAGGATATGCTGCATGGAGTCCAAAATCTCAAATTCGATTACGTTTTTGGAGTTTTAACGAACGGGATAGAATTGATGAAAATTTTTTCTATTCTAGGTTGCAGAAGGCCTTCTCCTATCGTA
>DPLM01000113.1 GCA_003541985.1 Deltaproteobacteria bacterium
CAAGACGGAACATGGGACCGTGTATCCTTTGCGTTTATACGACCGAAAATCGGCGGAAAATCAACAGAATTGCTGGTTTCAAACCACAATCCAACAAGTAGGAAAAGGGGTTGGAAGTGTGGAGAAGTAACCCTAGAATTCTCCCCAAAATACTCCAACATTGAACAAAGAGCAATCGACGACTTCATCTCAAGTATCGACTCAATTTTTTCGGATGGACTTCTTGAAGTCTTGCAGGCCATTTACTCACCGTATCCTGTCATCATCTCTGGAGACCCTGGAGAAGGGAAATCGGTGAGAATGAAGCAGATCGCATCCGCCATGTCAACTGATCCAACGATCACCCAAGTACCGCTTTTCATCAAGGCGAAAGACCTCGTTCGGCACTTGGGAGAGTGGGCAAATCCAACTCGTTGGAATGAACTCAATTTTGATGAACAAGCAGTCATCCTTGGCAAATCGTTTTGCAACAGCAATCAGGATACGCTCGAGATGGCGGGTATTTCTGAGAAAGAGGTCACACAATCAATTCTGGACATTTACAAGAATTCTCCCGACAGTGCTGATGCTGGGTTGGTTTTACTCATTGATGCCATAGATGAAATTGATGATAAACGGAAGATCGATTATCTTCTTGATTGGGTGATCGATTTCAAAGATTGGTTTGGAGGTGGTTTTGCGCGCACCATCTTATCCACGCGTCCCTCGGAACAAGCACGCATTGAGACGAAATTCAACACGCGCAACGCCGTAAAGATGAATTTTGAGGATGCAGCCCTCGCCAAGACATTCCCCCAAGCTCTCGTCAAAGCATGGTCCGTTCCGGATTCTGTTGCCGAAGAGATCGAAGAGCTGTTTCAACAACAAGACGTCCTTAAGAACATTGACAGACCCTTGCTTATCGGCTGGTTATGTCGCTTCGTTCATGACGAGCTCGAACTCGGTGACCTCACAAAATCGTATGGTTTCTATGAGAAGATCCTCGATTTATCAACAGAATATACCCGCTTTGAACAAGAACGCGGGGTGGACAAGTTCTCGCCAGTAGAGCGAGAATCAATCCAACGAATGAGAAATTGCGTCGCTTTCCTTGACTTAATAGGAACATTATGGGAGAATGATACCGAGTTCTTGGGTCTCAATTCTCATGAAAGCCGCATGAAGTGCCTTTCTCTTCGCAAACATCAGAACATGTTTCCCGGTCTAAAATCAATGACAGACGACGTTGCCCATCAATTGTTTTTTGAGGACATGAGTCTGTTGTATGTTACCGGAGGTGGAGGGCTCGGTTGGACGCATGAGTTTCTCCGAGAATATGCTGCTGCTTTGTTTTGGACAGAACTCACCTCCTCTAAACACAAAACATTGACAAATTTCATCACAAAAAACGCCGTCTTATTTGGTGATGATGTTAATCTCAATTCCGTTCTTGAACAGCATGTGTTCCCATACCGACGTTATTTCAAACAAGCCGTGAATGAAATTCAACCATCAAGCAACCCAACCAAAGCCGATGAATCAGGAGGTACAGAGAGGTCCAAAGTCGTTCAGTTGAACAAATCAGAGTATAAACTTCGGCAAATACGGAACCAGATCGCTCACGGCCGGGATGTTCATCCCGAGGAATTTGCAGAAATGTTGACGGAAAACTTCTCTGATGACATCAGAATCAATGACGTGAATTCGGAAAGTTTCAAGGTGATATTGAATTATTTTTACGAACAAGATGTAAATTGGGTTTTAGGGAGGACAGGGAATCAAAATGATGACACGTCAAAGACGTATTTGGAACTGATAACCGGCGGAGTTATTCCCACACTCGCTGAAAAACTCCTGACTGAAGATGAACGGAATCAGATTTTCAACAACCTATTTAGGGATTCAATTTTCGAGAAAAAGGAGTTTGACTTTGAGAAGATAAAGGCCTATACATTTGAGAAATTTATCAATTCAAGCAAAAAGTACGACCTAACTCAATATCAGAAAATTCTAACCCTTGACTTCCAACAAAAAGACATCATTCTTGACGATAGGAACCTCAACCTAGATATTGCGACGCTCAATAAATTGCAAGATTACATCGATTCCTATACCAATAACGATGCTCCCAAGGCGTTGTTTAGAAAATTCTACGAAGCAGCACGTCCAGATGTCGGCGGTAGAAAAGAGAAAGCGCTTCGAAAATTGCTTGATATCGAACAGGAAAATGGGGATGAAGAAGCAGAGCAAGATATTTTGGAACAACTCTTCAAAATCCTATGGAAGGAGAAACGGCATGCTGAGAGCAAAAATATCTGCGAGGAAATTCTAGCTAGGGAAGATCTTGGCGACACCCATTTGAAGGCATACTGTCTAACCATCCTTGCTGCTCTCGAAAAACGAAGTGGTGCATACGAACAAAGTGAAAAATACATAAGGAAAGCAATGGAAATTGAGAAAAAAATCGGCCTCAGGGACAATGAAGCCGGTTCATTGATGTTTCTGGCCAAACTGGCTCATCAGCGCGGTATGCCTGATAAAGCATCATTCTTTTTGGGTGAGTCTGAATTGATCCTAAATGAATTGGTAGAAGGAGATCAAAAGGCAAGATCGTTGTACTTACTCGGCAACACACATATCGAAACTGAATCGTATGATGAGGCTGAGAGAGTCTATGGCCAATGCCTTCAGATTAATCGAAATTTGTCGAATCACAACCATGTTGCGGCTTGTCTAAACGGTCTTGGGTTGGCCGCCTTCTACAAAGATGATCATACAAATGCCTTGGATTACTATGCCCAGAGTTTGAGATTAAATCAAGAGATTGGTAATCAATTAGAGGAGGTCGTCATGCTGAGGAGAATCGGCAACATCCATCGCCTTGATGGGAATGTCATGCATGCAAGAGATAATCTGACCAAAGCCATCGACCTCGCCTTGGAATTAAACTACGACGAAGAAACTGCACGTATCTACAAACTGCTCGGGCACCTTGATCGGAATGAAGAACGCTATCTTTACTCAGAGGACAATTATGAAGAGAGCTTTTCACTTTACAAAAAACTGGGTGATGATAACGAAATATCACTCGTAGCCTACCACCTAGGCCAAGTCAAATATCGATTAAAAAAGTACAAGGAGTCAGAAAAATTCTTGCAAATAAGCTACGACTTAGACAAAGCACATGGCGCGCTTGAATGGCAGAACGCTTCTGCGGTTGCCCTTGCAAAGGCCATGAGAATGCAAAAGAGGTATGAGGGCGCTGAAACATTGCTCCAAGAGTGTATAGATGCACATATCAGTGATGGATTAGAAAAACACACTTTTGTAAATCTGATCCTTCAAATGGGACATACGCTCAGGCTTCAGCGTAAGTTCGGTGAAGCAGAATCCCAATACCAAAATGCTCTTCAAATTGGTATTGAGATGGCGAAACAAAGTGATTTGGAGAAAGAGTCCGATGATGTACTGTCTGATGCATATTACTACCTGGGATGGGTGAATCAAAACCTCGGGAATCTAGCCGAGGCCAGAGATCTGCTCGGAAAAGGCCTCATCATTTCAAAGAAAAATGAATGGGAGGGAGTAGAGTGGGCTTGCCAAAACAGACTCGGTTCGGTTGAAAGGGCTCTCGGAGAATTCAGCCAGGCCGAAACACACTACAAGCGATGTTTGGAAATCGACCGGGAAGAAGGAGATTTAGACAGTCAAGTGATTATCTGCACGAGGTTGGGCCTGGTGGCTGATGAGATTGGAAATCATTTCAAGTCTGAAAATTGGTACAGGGAAGCGTACACCATATCTCTGAGTACTGAGGATCTAAAATACCAATCCATCACATTGTGCCGGATAGGTGAAGCACAGAACTTACGTGGTGATTATGCTGAAGCCGAAGTCACCCTCGAAAAGTGCATTGAAGTTGACCAGCAACGCAAGGATGAGAAAGCCCAGCGCTCAATCGCAATTACGTTTGAGGGCCTCGGTCAAGCAAAACTTGGTTTAGGAAAATATGCGGAAGCACGAGAAATGTATCAAAAGAGTTTGGAAATCGCTGAATTGCTCAATGATGACGTTCTCTTGAGTTCACTTCACAACAGGTTAGGCAAGCTTGAAGAAGCTGAGAAAAATGTCACAAAAGCGCTGCATCACATGCAACTTTCGAAGTTGCATTTTGACACCATCAATCAACCTCTGTGGGATCGTGCTTCTCAGTATTCACAACGAACCATTCAGCGACTTAAGGAAGAACACCATGTTCTTGTTTTCGATGAGGAAACGCAGACCGTGATAGAGCGGACCGACTTGCGTGACGACCCAACCGATGAAAAGCATCACAGGAACGAACCA
>DPLM01000382.1:0-6069 GCA_003541985.1 Deltaproteobacteria bacterium
TAACTAGACTGGTAATGATCGATCCAATAAAAAACAAAAACCTTTAAAGGGAATTTTGTAAATTTAGGTGCGCTTGACTTTCTTGCGAAGCTAAACAAGCATCTTTCTTTAATTTGGAAATTATTGTCTCACATATTTTTTGGATACGAATACTCGAGCATACATACACATGGAATATTTTATCCAGCAACTCATCAATGGAGTAACGCTTGGCTCGATCTACGGGTTGATCGCAATAGGATATACAATGGTATATGGTATTATTGGTATGATCAATTTTGCTCATGGTGATATCTTCATGATCAGCGCCTTCATTGCCTTGATTGGATTGCTTATCCTTTTTGGTGCTGGGATTAACTGGCTACCCTTTGTATTGTTGGCTGTTTTAATTCTATCTATGTTCCTGACGGCAGCTTGGGGTTGGGTGGTTGAGAGAATTGCTTACCGCCCACTTAGAGGCTCTTTCCGATTGGCACCTTTGATCTCTGCGATTGGTATGTCGCTCTTCCTGCAAAACTTCGTTCAAATAGCTCAAGGTGCTCGAATCAAACCGTTACCTCCAGTAGTTAGCGGAGGATTTATTTTGATGGATAGCGGTGATTTTACTGTAAATCTTAGTTATTTACAGATTGTTATTGTTGTTCTGACTTTGGTTTTGATGACAGGGTTTTCTTTGCTCATTTCCAAAACAGCTTTGGGCCGCCAACAGAGGGCATGCGAACAGGATAGAACAATGGCAGCTCTTGTTGGAATAAATGTGGATCGTACAATTTCACTGACATTTGTAATCGGAGCTGCTCTTGCTTCGGTGGCAGGCTTGATGTTCCTACTATACTATGGAGTTATCGACTTTTTCATTGGTTTCCTCGCAGGAATCAAGGCATTCACTGCTGCTGTTTTGGGTGGAATTGGTTCTTTGCCAGGAGCAATGCTGGGAGGCCTACTGATTGGACTGATTGAAACTTTCTGGTCCGCTTACTTCACAATCGAATACAAGGATGTTGCTGCCTTTTCCATATTGGTGTTGGTATTGATATTCAGACCTACTGGATTGCTTGGTCAGCCTGAAACCGAAAAAGTCTAATGTCAGTTCTGAAACCGAAAAAACTCAATTCTATCTTGAAAGATAGCTTCATCATTGGGCTGATTACTTTGGTTTTGGCCGTCCCGATTGTCGGCCTTCCAACTATCAATGCTACTGAAGGATTACAGATTGAACCTCGATGGTCAGTGGTTATTTTGATGGTCCTGGGTGTTTTTCTTGGACGTCTTTTGTTAAATTTATGGTGGCATCGTGAGCCAACATCATCTAGTTCGACGATTATCCAAAATACACCGCTTCTTCAATCACTTCAGCAGTTACTAAAATTCATCCTACCCATTGGGCTCATCTTCGCGTTGATTTTGCCAACAATGCCTTTTGCTTCACGTTATGTCATGGATGTGGCAATTCTGGTCATCACTTACATTATGTTGGGTTGGGGACTTAACATTGTCGTGGGGCTAGCTGGTTTGTTGGACTTGGGCTATGTTGCATTTTACGCAATTGGTGCCTATTCATACGCTCTTCTGGCGAACTATTTCGACTGGTCCTTTTGGATATGCTTGCCAATGGCTGGTGTGTTTGCTGGAATTTCAGGAATATTACTTGGATTTCCAGTCTTGCGCTTGCGCGGGGATTACTTGGCAATCGTGACACTTGGTTTTGGAGAAATCATTCGAGTCATCTTACTGAATTGGTATGGTTTTACAGGTGGTCCAGATGGAATATCGGGCATACCTCGCCCAAGTTTTTTTGGATTAGAATTCAAGCGAAGTTCTGAAGGAACTTTCTCAGGTTTTTTTGGACTGGATTATAGCTCGATGCACCGAATTATTTTTCTTTATTATTTGATTCTTGCTTTGGCTCTATTGACAAACTTTGTCACATTAAGGTTGCGGAAACTTCCAGTCGGTCGTGCTTGGGAAGCATTGAGAGAAGATGAGATCGCCTGCCGTTCTTTGGGAATCAACCCAACAAACACAAAGTTGACAGCTTTTGCAATTGGAGCAACATTCGGAGGACTTGCAGGATCTTTTTTTGCCACAAGACAAGGCTTTATCAGCCCTGAAAGCTTCACATTCATTGAATCAGCGGTCATATTAGCGATCGTGGTTTTGGGGGGGATGGGAAGTCAGATTGGAGTTGTACTGGCTTCAGTAGTATTGATTGGAGGAACGGAATTATTCAGAGAGTTGGAAGAGTACAGAATGTTGGCTTTCGGAGCCCTGATGGTAGGAATCATGGTCTGGAAGCCAAGGGGTTTGCTTGCAAATCGTGAACCGACAATCCGAATTAAAGTTGAAGGCGGTTCATGAGTGATCTCCTAGCAGTGAATCACCTCACCATGCGTTTTGGGGGACTAACAGCAATTGATGATGTTTCATTTGCCGCAAAAAACAAGGAAATCACTGCGATCATTGGCCCCAATGGCGCCGGGAAAACAACAGTTTTCAATTGTTTAACCGGTTTTTACAAGCCAACGGTAGGGGAGTTACTGCTCCAAGGAGATTCCCTGATATACCGTTTAGAAAGATTGGAAGACTTTGTAGTTGCCCAAAAAGCAAGGGTGGCAAGAACATTTCAGAACATCCGGCTTTTTCCAGCCATGTCAGTCTTGGAAAATCTCCTCGTTGCTCAACATAATAAGTTAATGCTGGCTTCAGGCTGGACGATAAAAGGTCTATTCGGATTGAATTCCTACAAAATGGAAGAGGCCCAAGCTATTGAATTGGCCAAGTACTGGTTAGATAAAACGAATTTAATGAAGCGGGCAAATGACAACGCTAGTGATTTGCCATATGGAGACCAACGTCGCCTAGAAATTGCCAGGGGAATGTGCACAGATCCCAGGATGCTCTGCTTGGATGAACCTGCAGCTGGTATGAATCCAAAGGAATCAGCTGAGTTGAACTCTCTTCTTCAATTCATTCGAGATGAGCACAAGATTGGGGTACTTTTGATTGAGCACGACATGAGCGTTGTCATGGAAATCTCTGATCACATCATCGTTTTGGATTATGGCAGAAAAATAGCTGAGGGTTCTCCTGAGCAGGTTCGAAGTGATCCTGCGGTAATTAGGGCCTATTTGGGTGAGGATGAGGACGAAGAGTTACCACCAGAGGTAACCGCAAATCCTCAGAGGGAGAAAGCCCATGGCTGAGATGCTCATCATCAAAGGATTAGAGACTTTTTATGGAAAGATCCAAGCTCTACGTGGTGTTGATCTTCATATTAACAAAGGGGAGATTGTCACTCTGATTGGTGCAAATGGGGCCGGAAAGTCTACGCTCCTGATGAGTATTTGTGGACGGGTAAAGGCGAGGTATGGTGCAATTGTTTTAGAGGGGTTAGACATCACCAAGGCCCAGACACATGAAATCATACAGATGGGAGTGTCTCAATCACCCGAGGGTAGAAGAATCTTTCCAAGAATGACAGTTATGGAAAACCTTCAACTTGGAGCGACTACAAATCAAATGACCTATTTTGATGAAGATGTAGCAAAGGTCTTTGATCTGTTTCCTAGGCTCAATGAACGTAAAAACCAAAGTGGAGGTACGCTATCAGGGGGTGAACAGCAAATGCTTGCTATTGGTAGGGCTTTAATGAGTCGCCCCAAGCTGTTACTGATGGATGAACCTTCACTAGGGATCGCACCAATTTTGGTGAGGCAGATCTTTCAAGCGATCGGTCGGATCAGTAAAGAAGAGCATGTGACAATTTTTCTAGTGGAACAAAACGCTTTTCATGCACTCAAGCTAGCGGATCGGGGTTATGTGATGGTAAATGGAGCCATTTCAATGACAGGAACAGGATCAGAACTTCTTGCTCGGCCGGAGGTGCGAGCAGCTTATTTAGAGGGAGGAGCGCACTGATGGATGCTGGTTGGACTGTTTTCTTTATCTTTACTGTCTTGATTGCAGGAGGGGCAGCTTTTCTAATGGGACAAGCAATTGCTTTAACCTGGCGTCCTATTTGGCAGTGTGTTTCCTATGGAATTTTACTCGGATTTGCTGAAAGATTTATGGTGTTTGCTCTGTTCGAGGGAGAATTACTATCTTTCACTGCTTATATTGTTGATACGTTTGTTTTGGTTGCAATTTCATTACTTTCATTTCGCAAAACCTACGTACAAAAGATGGTGCAACAATATCCATGGCAATTTGAGAACCAGGGTCCATTTATTTTGAATACTAAGAGTACCAACTGACGTTACAGGGAATCGGACACCCACAAACGTCGCTTCGCTGCCCAAGCAGCAAAACTGGCCATTTGGCCTTACTGATGAGGAGATCAAATGAGGGCACTTAAAACTCTTCTGGCAGCTGGTCTGCTGGCTGCCTTATCTGGTATACCTGCCTATGCAGAGATAACCGTTGCCACCGCAGGACCTATGACCGGTCAATACGCGAGTTTTGGTCAACAAATGAAGGCAGGAGCTGAGATGGCAGTGGCTGACATCAATGCGAAGGGTGGAGTTCTGGGCGAAATGCTAAAGTTAGAGGTCGGGGATGACGCATGTGACCCTAAGCAAGCAGTGGCAGTTGCAAATGAGATGGTAGGCAATGGTGTAGTTTACATGGCAGGTCACTTCTGCTCTGGTTCATCCATTCCAGCCTCTAAGGTGTATGAAGAAGAAGGAATCATTCAGGTCTCTCCAGCTTCCACAAATCCAAAGTTGACGGATGAAGGTGGACCAAACGTGTTTCGAGTCTGTGGTCGGGACGATCAGCAAGGAGAAGTGGCAGGTAAGTTCCTCGCAGGCGTTTATCGAAGCATGAACATTGCGATCGTTCATGATAAGACGGCCTACGGGAAAGGATTGGCTGATGCGACCATGGCCTCCATGAACAAATATGGAAAGAAGGAAACCCTCTATGAAGCCTATACCGCAGGTGAGAAAGACTACACGGCCCTGGTCTCTAAATTGAAGCAGAACAATATCCAGGTTTTGTACGTTGGAGGCTACCATTCAGAGGCTGGCTTGATGGTTCGGCAAATGCGAGATCAAGGTATGAACACTGTACTTGTATCCGGTGATGCTTTAGTTACAGACGAGTACTGGCAAATTACTGGAGATGCTGGTGAAGGGACACTTATGACTTTCAGCCCAGATCCCAGAAAGAACCCAATTGCAGCCCCATTGGTGAAAGCTTTCCGTGATAAAGGCATTGAGCCAGAGGGATATGTTCTTTATACCTATGCATCTATCCAAGTCTTTGCACAAGCTGCAGAAGCCGCAGGAAGCACAGACATGGATAAGATCCTCAAGGTCATGAACAGCACAAAATTTAATACCGTTCTGGGCGAACTTGGTTTTGATAGTAAAGGTGACGTGAGCCTACCAGGTTATGTCTTCTACATCTGGAAAGATGGAAACTACGACTATCTTTGATTAGATATACATTAAAATATTAATATTTTTTAATCATTAATCCACTTTACTCCGGGAGTATTTGAATTTTGATTTGGGCTTCCGGAGTCCTTCTTGCCCTCCAAAACTTCATACTCATTATTAAAAGATCCCCCAAGTGATCTCTGTTCGAAACCTTTACAAACATTTTGGTGGAGTCCAGGCAGTAAACGGGATTAGTCTAGAAATCAAAACAGGGTTGATCACAGGATTAATCGGTCCTAATGGAGCTGGAAAAACCACTTTATTCAATCTGATTGCAGGGATTTTTCCGCCTGATCAAGGGCAAATATTGCTTGATGGAGAGGACGTATCTGGATTCAAACCACACCAACTTTTCTCCAAGGGACTTCTTAGAACCTTTCAAATTCCTCACGAGTTTCATAGTTTGACAGCACGGGAGAATTTGATGATGGTGGTCCCGAATCAATTGGGTGAAAGCCTGACAAGTGCGTGGTTGCACCGCAAAACCCTTCATCAGCAAGAGAGAGAGATTGCCATTAAAGCAGATGAAGTCATGGAATTTCTTAACATTCGACATGTCGCTGATGAGCAAGCTGGAAATTTGTCTGGTGGACAGAAGAAATTGCTAGAATTAGGTCGAACAATGATG
>DPLM01000382.1:6391-6544 GCA_003541985.1 Deltaproteobacteria bacterium
TCGAACAATGATGGTTGATGCCAAGGTTGTGATCTTGGATGAAGTCGGAGCTGGGGTTAACCGGACTTTGCTGAAAGAAATTGGAGATGCAATTGAGTTGATGAATCAGGAGAAAGGATACACCTTCTGCATGATCGAACACGATATGGATTT
>DPLM01000382.1:6863-7174 GCA_003541985.1 Deltaproteobacteria bacterium
CATGATCGAACACGATATGGATTTCATCAGCCGACTCTGTAATCCGGTGATCGTGATGGCGGAAGGAAAGCTGCTAACTGAAGGCTCAGCAGAGGAAGTGAAATCCAATGAAATGGTGATAGAAGCTTATCTGGGTCGTGGAGCTTCAAAAGGTCTGAGCTAAGAAATATTTTTAAAACAGGAAATGAGTTACCTCCTCGGTGAAAATTTGTTTGGTGGTTATGGAACTGGAGATATTCTCAAGGGCTGCACAATCTCTGCAGCGCAAAGAGAAATTTCTGTTGTTGTTGGCCCAAACGGAGCAGGTAAAT
>DPLM01000382.1:7484-7679 GCA_003541985.1 Deltaproteobacteria bacterium
TGGCCCAAACGGAGCAGGTAAATCGACCGCTATGAAGGCGATGTTGGGTATGCTGAAGGTCCTGAAAGGGAAAGTTACGCTTGCGGGGCAGGACATCACGAACATATCCCCACAACAAAGAGTTCAACTTGGTATGGCCTTTGTTCCTCAAACCAAAAATGTATTCAGTAGCATGACCGTTGAAGAAAATCTCGA
>DPLM01000381.1 GCA_003541985.1 Deltaproteobacteria bacterium
CTCTTTTCAGGTAAGCCGGAAGATGCTGGAGCAGGATTTCCTCCCGGATACGATCAGCAGCGACGTGCACTTGATGAGTGTTGATGGTCCAGCCTTTGATATCTTGGTCACCATGTCCAAGTTCCTCTGCCTGGGAATGCCCCTGATGGATGTGATTCGGGCTTCGACTACTCGCCCTGCTGAAGCGATTCAACGACCAGACCTGGGCAACTTACAAGTGGGTAATCCTGGGGATGCAGCGGTGCTCAGGATTGAGGAAGGACGCTTTGAGTATTATGACGTCAAGCAGGAACTGTTGCTTGGTGACAAGCGTATGATCGCAGAAAAAATGGTGGTCAAAGGAAAAATCTGGGGATAACCAAGGAGTTGAGGATGGAGAAAGGTTTTTTTGTCTATGCTTGGGATCTGGCAGAGGAAGGTCCTCAGGCAGCACTGGAAAAGATCCAAGGGCTTGGGGCCAATACGGTCTGCCTGGCCTCCAGCTATCACGCTGGTAAGTTTACCCGTCCCCGGGCCAAGCAGAAAATCTACTTTCCTGTGGATGGGACGGTCTATTTTGAACCGAATCGGCAACTCTACGGAAGCATTCAGCCTAAGAGGAATCCGGTCTTGGATCAGTATGATTTCTTTCGGGACTGGTCAAAATACAACAAGGACTTGCGACTCAAGGCCTGGACCGTTTGCACCCATAACAGTCCACAGGGATTGGAGCATCCGGAACTTTGTGTAAGGAATGCTTTCGGGGATCCCTACATCTACAATCTCTGCCCAGCGAATGACGAGGTGCAGCACTATGTGCGGGCGCTGTGTCAGGACCTTGCATCGATCGAGAGTGTGGAGTGCATTACCCTGGAAACCCCAGGCTACCTGCCTTTCTGGCATGGCTATCACCACGAGTTTGGCTTTGTCCCACTGGATTTTCAGGCACAGGCCCTGTTGGCACTTTGCTTCTCGGCAGATACCAAGCGCAAGGCGAGTTCCTTTGGGGTGAATGCTGACAAGCTGCAGGAGTGGGTTGTAAGACGACTAAACCAGTTCTTTGCTTCTGGAGTCTACCCGAAGGATTCGATGGCGATGCACTGGTTCCTTGCAGACTTGATTCAGGAACCTGATCTGATGGCCTATCTCCGAGCTCAGGAGCAGATTGTTTCTGAATTGATCAAGTCGGTTCGAGATGTGTTGCCAAAGCATGTACGCCTGAACCTGATCCCTACAGTACAACGTCCCACAGCGGGTTGCTGGGTGGAGGGAACTGGATTGACGAAACTATCAGAGCTCTTTGATGGAGTCGATTCCTGTGCGTATCAGAATGGAGCAGATGAAATCTTCATGGACTCCTGGGATGTGCGACGCCGCGTGGGCGATGAGGTTCCACTAAACTTCATCCTGCGTCCTGCTCCTCCCGATTTGGACAGCAAGACCCAGTTGCTCAGCGCAGTGGAGCAACTCAAATCCCTTCATCCCAGTGGAATCAGCTTCTACAATTATGGTTTTCTGCCAGAACCGAATCTGCTCTGGGCTCAGGAAGCCTTTGCCTTGCTTGACTGATTCACTCAGATGAAATATTGATTAACCCGTGGATATGAAAGGGAAGATATGCAACGTTACGCAGGAAAGAACGTGCTCATCAGTGGAGGAGGTTCTGGGATTGGCCATGCCATTTGTCTGAGATTGGCTGCTGAAGGAGCCAACATCATTCTGATTGACAAGGACCTCAAGGGTGGACAAACCGTCGAGCAAGAGCTGAAACGGCAGAAAACCAAGGTGCTCTTCGTTCAAGCGGATATCACCAGTGAGGCCGATGTGGAAAAGGTTCACAAGGAAGCAACTCTGTTCTTCGGTACCATCGATGTGCTAGTCAACAATGCGGGAGCAGCCTTTGCTGAGAACTACGCTATGACCACGCTGGAGAACTGGAATCAGGACATCGCCTTAAATCTGACTGGACACTATATGCTGACTCGTCTCTTCCTGCCGGATATGGAAGTCCAAGGCAAGGGAGCAATCACCAACATCTCCTCGGTCAATGGTGCTCAGTCTTTTGGCAACCCAGCCTACAGCGCTGCTAAGGCTGGGGTGATCTCCTTCACACAGACCTTGGCAATTGAATACGGTCCAAAGGGCATTCGTGCTAATGTGGTGCTGCCAGGAACTATTGAAACGCCGGTTTGGCAATCGCGGAAGAATTCGCGACCAGAGGTTTTTGAGTTGGTTAAGGGATGGTATCCGGTTGGTCGAGTTGGACGACCTGAAGACATCGCTGCTGCGGTCGCTTTTCTCAGTGCGGATGAAGCAAGCTTCATCAACGGGGCTTCCCTGAATGTCGATGGTGGTTTGACCGCTGGAAATTTCCGGATGATCAAAGATATCACTGGAGAGTAGCAGCAACGGTTCCAGCCAGATGTAAGATGTGATTGGGAGGAATATCAACTCAAAAGTGAGATATTTATGAATTTAAATAATCTGAGTGTTCTCGATGATTCAAAATCAAGATCAATCAGTCCGGAGAACTTTGCCGGTGGAAAGGGCCAGGGTGGACGAGCCACCACGGGTACAGGCGAGGATTGTGCGAGGGACCTGGGCCCAGGCTGGAAAATATCTCCTTCCGTTAAGATTCAGAGTGGACAGATCTTTGAGCTGGCTTTGATTGAGGGTCCGGGTACGATCGAACAGATCTGGATGACGCCTACAGGCAACTGGCGCTTCAGCATCTTACGTTTTTATTGGGATGATCAGGAGTCTCCATCAGTAGAATGTCCTGTAGGTGACTTCTTCGCGTGTGGCTGGGGTAAGTTTGCACCGGTTTCCTCGCTGGCAGTCTGTGTAAATCCAGGGAGTGCCTTCAACTGCTACTGGCCGATGCCTTTTGCCAAGCGATGTCGAATCACGCTTGAAAACATTGGTGACGAAGAGATGACGCTGTACTATCAGGTCAACTACTCTCTTGGTGAGATAAATCCTCAGGCTGGTTACTTCCATGCACATTTTCGCCGGGTCAACCCGTTGCCTTACAAAACAGACTACATGATCCTAGATGGAGTCCGAGGAAAGGGGCGTTATGTGGGAACTTACATGGCTTGGGGAGCCAACAATTCGGGTTGGTGGGGTGAAGGAGAAATAAAGTTTTTTCTTGATGGAGACGAGGAGTTTCCCACAATTTGTGGAACAGGTACGGAGGACTACTTCTGTGGTTCCTATAATTTTGAAAACAAGGAAACAAAGCAGTACGAAGAGTTCTCTACAGCTTATGCTGGCTTACCCCAGATCCTGCGTCCCGATGGAGTGTACCGCTCTCAAACCCGCTTTGGCATGTACCGCTGGCACATCACGGATCCCGTACGTTTTAACGAAGATCTACGAGTAACCATACAGGCTCTTGGTTGGCGCAATGACCGTCGCTACCTGCCGCTACAGGATGACATCGCCTCAGTTGCCTACTGGTATCAAACCCTACCAAGCCAACAATTTTGTAAGATGCTAGAAAAGGATTTTCTGGAGATAATTTAAGTGTTGAACGCGGTCTTGTGTCTTCTTTCCTAGGCAGAGAAAGTGAATTCTTGCTCCTAGGAGCGCTTCTGGTGCAATTTGGTTGTTTGTGAATCAACAGCAACGAATTCATCTACACACAAGCACTAGAATCAATTATCATATAGTTTCCATTATGCTCCAAGCAGATAACCTAGTTCGTAACTGTGATCAAATTCTCGTTCGAAAGTATACACAGATCAATGGCCTTTAGAATTTCTAAATTTGCCTGAGCCTCAGCATGAAAAGTAAAAGGTGAATCAATATTCGTGTACCAATCTTTTAAGAATTCATACCATACATCAGAATTTGAATTATTATCGTAATTTTGAATTACTTTGAAAGCTTCAGCTACTGGTGCAAAAGAAAGTGTACCCTGATTTACTGACATGTGTAATCCATCAAATTTTAATGTTCCTTTATTACCCTCAATCCGAATAGAATAATACGGAGATTGTGAAGAATAAGCTGCATGATAATTACAGATTATATTATTTTCAAACTGGATTACTGCATCAATTACTGAATTAGATCTATAATTTGACCACGATGGATTTGTCCCACAACAATAAACTGATGATACTTTGAAACCTTTGAGGAAAGAAGAAATGATGTCGAAATGGTGACATGTCATTTCATAAAGTACAGGATGATGAAAGCCACTTAGATTGCCAACTTCTGGGCGATTTTTAGAGTTATGGAAAATTATTGATTCAATCTTGCCAACTAATCCTTCACTAATTAATTGAGTAATATGTTGGATATGTTCATGGTAGCGCATTTGGTGGGCCACTGACAGTACTACATTTCTAAGTTTGACTAAAGAAGCAATTTCACAACTTTTCTTGTAGCTATCTGTAAGTGGCTTTGCTACTAAAATCTGACTTGTTGTAGACAGAGAATGAAATATGTGCTCGTAATGAAGATGTGATGGAGTGTTAATCCAGATAGAGTCATATGATGAAGAAGATAATGCTTCATCAATACTTGTGAATTTCCGAAATATAAGATCTGGAAAATGAGCTCTGAGGTGTTCTATACTTTTATTCTTTGGATCTACTATTGAAGGCTCTTTAAACCAAGAAAATTTTAATGCTGATTTGATCATTGAACGAGTAACTGATCCAGCACCAATAATTAGTATGCGCATATATTTGTATGGTGCAATTCTTCAAGAACCAGATATACAATTAGGAAATAAATTAATTTTCAAAAATAAAAAATGATGTAAATCTAAAAATCAAAAATTTCCTTAAGAATTTATTCTGATTTGAGAACACTCAAATTTCTTCAATACAAAAATTTAAAAATCTTAAATTTAATGTAATATGTTTCTGTATACTTACTTTGAATTTTTATCAATCAACAATTAGGATAATTCTTTCAAAGTTCTATTAAGATAGAACCAAGTGATCAACGCCCCACTTGCTGTTGTTAGGAAAATTCCCGCCCAGATGCCATTCAAACCATAGCCCAGTATCTCAGAGAAGACCCAAAAGAAGATGACAGGTGCAACAATGAGCCTGTAGATACTAAGGATCATGCCAAACATTGGCTTCTTGAGACCCTGTAAGACCGAAGTTCCTAGAAAAATGGTAGTATATGCCGTGAGTAATACTGCCTCAACTCTAAGCAGAGTTGGTCCCACTTCGATAATTTCTTCACTGTCAGTAAACAATTTCAGTAAAAAATCTGGAAAGCAGAAAAGGAGGACTCCACCAAAAGCTGTCAGCAGTAATGAGTAGTGGAAGCAAGTTCTCCACGTTTGATTGACTCGTTCAAGATTATCAGCACCAAAGTTAAATCCCGTTAGTGATAAGGCTGCTGTATTTAACCCAATAGATGGTAAAAGCATCACCTGAACAATTCTTGTAGATACACCATAAGCTGCAACAGAAGTTTTTCCAAAATCAGAAATAAAATGTAAAATCACATAAAAATTTAGGGAGATAAATAAGATGTTTAAACTTGCTGGAAATCCCTGTCTCACTAAATCAACAATAATTTTTACGTGTGGTAAAAATTTTTTAATAAATAATTTCCCCCCCAATTTAGAAGAGAGTAACTTTATAGATAAATAAGTGACTACCCCAAATTCAATAAGGATTGTTGAAATAGCAATTCCTTCCAGTCCAAAAGCAGGAAAAGGACCCCATCCGAACAAAAATAATGGATCAAGTATTACATTGGCAAAAAATCCACAGATCAATGCGTTACGATAGGATTTTGTGTCCCCCTGAGCATTAAGTCCGCTATTGATCACGAACGCAAAAATGAATGTTCCACTGCCGTAAATTAGCCAGTTCATGTAGTCCAGAGAAAGCTCAAGATACTCACCACTGGCACCCATCCCACGGTACAAAAATGGGGTAACGACAAGCCCAATAACAATGATCACTGCAGAAACTGCAAATGCCAATGCCAGTGCTTGAGCCATCAAGCGACTGGCTTGATCATTATCTTCGGCTCCCAGTGAATTAGAGATGAGCGCATTGGTTCCTTGCCCCAATCCGATGCCAATCGCTAATAATCCAATAAATGGGATGAGTGATAAAGAAAGGGCTGCGAGCGCTTCAGGAGACAATTGACCTGCCCAAAAAGTGTCCACAACATTATACATGGTATTGAAGAACATACCCACACTTGCGGGGATAGCAATTTGGCGAACTAATTTTGGAACGTGTTCATTACCTAAATCCATTTAATCACAAAAAAATAGAGTTAATTATATCTTTCATGGAATCTTGCCAAGAATTAAAAAATTGAATTTGATTTTCTAAATTACTCAGTAGATGGTTGTTTCATTTACTAAAATTAGTGTTCAATTAGGGAGTCTTTTCACAACAGACCTATTTTCCAAGATAGATTTTTCAAATGGGATTGGATCCCAATCTAATATTTTAAATGTCATCGAATTGTCAGTACAGACTGAGCTGCCCAATAATCCTAGAAAATCTTTTGCTTCTCGGCTAAAGATTTACATGATTCTAATCAGAAAATCTGGTGCTATTAATGTGCTTGGTCCTTTGTATTGGGTATTTTTCAAAATTCTAGTATTATTTGCAAAGCTTTGCGGGGTAGTGCCCGATAAAATGAAGTGATAATTAGCTGTGTCTGGGTGTGTGAGCGCTTGAACGTGTATTTTGGCAACGTCGCGCACATCAACCATCGTCAGGGCTGCATCTGAAAAAAGCTGTTTCTCGCTCAACATTTGGGCCAGAACTGCAAGCGACTGTCCTTCAATATTCTTCCCAAGAGGAGGTCCAAAAACGCCTCTAGGCGTATGGCACAACAAGTTCAAATTTGTTTTGATCCGTTCGGTGCTTCACGAAATCCCACACAGCTCCTTTTGCCAAAGTCTTGCTTTTAGCATATGTGCTGACATCTTTTGCATTAACGTCTGTCCAGTCCTCAGGTGTGAAAGTCCCACTCTTTTTGTCTCCCATCATTGCTACAATTGAACTGGTCAAAACAACTTTTTGGATGTCCGCTTGATTCAAAGCTTTTAGAACCCGCAAAGTACCTTGGACTGCAGGTTCCATCATTTCAATTTCTGACTTGGGATTGTCAATCGTGAAGGGAGAAGCAACGTGCATTAAATAATCATATTTAGAGGTAGCATCGAACCACCCATTTTCAGAGGTTAAATCCACTTTAACCATTTTGAGATTTGAAATGTCCATTGAGGATGTAGGAGTTTCACCAACTTCTGCGCGCTTTGCTGCATTGCGTATTGTCCCCCTCACTGAAAATCCTTCTTTCGGAAGCTCACTTGCACAGTGAAAACCGATGTACCCCGAAATACCTGTCAACAACACTTTTTTCATTTGAAATCTTTTATAGATAAGATTACTTACCGGTTTGTACTTATTTGATAAAGTTAGCTCTTTCTTAAAAGCTTTCAATATAAAAAACCAGTCAGTATAAAATGAATGATAAGCTTTCAAAGCCCTTGAGAGGGCGCCCAAAAAAGGTTGATCACCAAAATGTTGTTGAGATTGCCATGCACCTTTACTGGGCGAAAGGAGTTCAGAATGTCTCGCTGAACGAAATATGCAGACAAGCCAACATCGCAAAAACTTCATTTTATCGTGAGTTTGATAGTGAAGATAAATTGATAGGATTAGCGATTAAAATGTATTTTGATTGGTTCAATTGTCTGTTGGCTAGATTAAACCTAGAGGACAAGTCAAGTGTAGAAGTTTTTGGGATGCTAATGAATATACTTCTAGATGATCGGAATGAAGATATTCCACCCGGTTGTATGTTAGTAAAAATGAGGGATGTTCAGGGAGACAAACTAGGTCCAAAAGCTTTAGCACAGCTTCATTTCTGCCGGCAACAGCAAATGAAAATGATTGAGCATTTTGTCATTTGTGGTCAACAGCGTGGTGACTTTACGAAAGAGATCAACACCCCTACAGCAGTAGCCTACATTGATAATCAACTGAGCAATGCCCATGCGCTGAAGGCTCGAGGTGAACCCTCAGATCGAATTAAGGAGTTCACTAAAATAGCTCTCTCACCCTTGTTTCTAAAGAAATAGACTAGCTTGGCGGGAAGACCTCTCTGATCATCCAATCTAGAAGCCAGCAATAAATGAAACCAAAAAATTGCTGCATAGTGCTTGCCTCACTGCGGGCAATGTTGACGATCGCAGGATGGTCC
>DPLM01000083.1 GCA_003541985.1 Deltaproteobacteria bacterium
CCACAAGACATGGCCTTGGTGGATGCTTATAAAGCAATTACTATGTTTTCCAAGGTTGATATTCCCATCATTGGCATTGTTGAAAATATGAGCTATTTCGCCTGTCCTCATTGTGGCGAAAAAACACCTATCTTCGGCCAAGATGGTGCAGTAGAAGCTTGCCATAAATACGAAGTTCCTTTTCTTGGTGCTATTCCCTTGGAACTAGGAGTTCGAGAAGGGGGTGACCTAGGCAAGCCCATAATGAACAAAGCCTCATCCGAAAGCCCTGCTGCAAAAGCATTCCGTTTAATCGCTGATAATGTGATCTCATCACTTGACGAACTTTACTGAATCAATAATTGGCAATTATGCTGCTGCATTTGCGGATTCAGAATTTAGCAACAATTGAAAATCTAGAAATCGATTTTTTTGATGGCTTTTCCATCATGACTGGGGAAACTGGCGCTGGAAAATCAATCATGATTGATGGCATTCAATTACTCCTTGGGTACCGTGCAGATTTTGGATTGATTAGGCAGGGTTCATCAAAAGCGCTGGTTGAAGGGATATTTGATATTTCAAAACAACCTGAATTGAAGCAATTGCTAAGTGAATTGGAAATACCTCATGAAAATGAACTCTTGATTCGCCGAGTGCTTAACACAAACAATCGTCAGAAACGGCTCCTCAACGACACTTCTGTCACCCAAGGCTCGCTTGTAGAAGTCGGGCGCAGACTTGTTCATATCCATGGCCAACATGATAACCAAGTACTTCTTGATTCCACCCGTCATTTAGAATTTTTAGATGCTTTTGGAAATCTATTCCCCAAAAAAAAGACACTCCGAGAAGTTCATCAAAAATGGACTAAGAAAAGACGTGAGCAGGAAGAGTGGCAGGAAAAGTTAGCGAACCGGACAGATAGACTGATGCTTTTGGACGCACAGTTTCAAGAACTTTCAAGCCTCAATCTAGAACCTCACGAAATGGATGACCTTGAGGCAGAGTCCAAAATGCTTGCTCATGCGGAACAGCTTCTTAGCCTGTATGGAGGAATGCAGAAGACTCTTTATGAAGAAGACGGTTCTATTGTGGAGGTGTTAAGTAGCTTGAAGAGGCAGCTACAATATGCTGTAGGCATGGATCCAGGTTGCACATTGCTTCTTGAGAATCTTGATCAATCACTTCTTCAGCTAGATGAATTGAGCCAGTCATTAAGACATCGACAAGACCGAATTGAAGACAACCCTGAACGCTTGGCTTGGGTCAATGCTCGTTTAAGCTTACTCCAAACAATGCAGCGCAAGTATCGGGTAACAAATACTGCTCAGCTTATTGAACTCTGCGAACGACATCAACTTGAACTACAAAGCCTCCAGAATCTGAAAGAGGATGCGTCAACTTTAGAGAATGAAATTCATGAATTACTCACGACTCTTAGAGAGCAGTCGACAAATCTTTCTTCAGAAAGAAAAAAAGTAGCTAAGAAACTTGATGAAGCGATCAGTAAGGAATTGAGAGAGCTTGGAATGCATCGAGCAGAATTCAAAACTTCTTTTGAAAATAAATATGATGATTTAATCAGCTCGAATGGTTCTGATCGAGTAGAATTTATGCTCTCTGTCAATGCTGGGCAGCCGTTGCGTCCACTCATAAAAATTGCATCTGGAGGAGAGTTATCCAGAGTGATGTTGGCAATTCAGACGATCCTAACCACTGACGCTGTGGAAACTCTAGTCTTTGATGAAGTCGATACAGGTGTAAGTGGAAGGATTGCCGAGACAGTTGGAAGAAAATTATCAGATCTAGGAAAACGCCAACAGACGCTTTGTATTACTCATCTTCCACAAATTGCAGCATTTGCAGAACACCATTACGCAGTCACTAAATCAACAGAAAAGGATCAAACCTATACTCAAATTTCAGATCTAGACAGCCAACAGGCGATCATTGAAATTGCTCGACTCCTTGATGGATCAGAGATTACAAAACAAGCATTACAATTGGCGCGTGAGATGCGAAAGCGATCGCATTCAATGTCTGTAAATTAAAATGTATATACCATTCTCCTCAAAAAATGCCATTTTTTCGAAGCCGTAAAGAAGCACCAGTTAGATCTAATTTTCTTCTGGAATGTAAAGATCTTGTAAGACACTACGGGAAAATTAAGCCAGTAGATGGAGTAAGCCTGAATCTAAGACCTCATGAATTGCTTTCGATTCTTGGGCCCTCTGGATGTGGAAAATCTACCCTTCTTAATTTGATTGCAGGCTTGGATGGGCCCCAAGCTGGGGAGATTTTTATTGGTGGAGAAGAAATGAGTAGTGTCCACTGTATTGTAGCCCCTGAGTTAAGGCGTGTGGGGATGGTTTTCCAAGATATTGCACTTTTCCCCCATCTGAATGTGTTCAAAAATGTGGCTTACGGCCTCAATGTTTCAAGGGACGCAAAACGTTTGCGTGTGGATGAAATGCTGAAACTCGTTGAATTATCGGGCTCCGAAAAGAAAATGCCACATGAACTTTCAGGTGGAGAACAGCAACGGATTGCGATAGCCAGGGCGCTGGCACCAGCCCCAAGATTGTTGTTATTGGATGAACCATTTAATAGCTTGGATTATCGACTGCGAGTTCAGATTCGGCAGGACATTCGAGATATCCTGCATGAAGCAAAGGTGAGTGCAATTCTAGTGACTCATGATCAAACGGAGGCTTACACATTTGCGGACCGGATGATTTTGCTCTCTGAAGGAAAAGTTGTTCAGAACGGAAGCCCCGAAGAAGTATACCATGAACCAGACACAGCGTGGGTTGCTTCCTTCGTGGGTGAAGCGAATTTGGTACCCCTCGAACTTGTTGTATCAGCTATTGGGCTTGAAAATTTACCTCAACTACCAAAAATTCGCGATCGACTATGGATGTCTCGACTTGAAGATATCAAAATTATTAAAGTCCCCGAGACAACTCTACAAGTGGGTTGGATTCAGGAGATCTCGTTTCGTGGTGATCACAAAATTCTGCATGTCTGCCATGAGAATGGCTTAGTTTTACGTGTCAGCGTCCCATCTCGAGAGATTTGGTCCTCAGGAGATACAGTGCAACTTAAACCTCAATACGCCAGAACCTATCCGTCATGATTTATTGTTGGAATACTCACCAAACCTACACTCTTGATCAAAGCTTTTACCTCATCCCCTTTTTTCAATTGAAGTACATCGCAGGATTTTTTTGTGATTCTAGCCAACAAAGCATCCCCATTTGCTTTTTTTCCTAATTTTAAAAATACAGTAGCTTGTTGCTCCCCAAAAGGTTGGACGTCCATTATGATGGCAGGGAGAACATTCAGGAAGCTAGCATCTCCATCTCGCCATGATTTGGCAATCCCTACTTCTTTTGCCAAAATCCTTAGGCGATGACGGCTTCCAATTACTCCCAAATCCTGAGAAAGAGTCAGAAATCCGCCATTGACTGCTATCAACGAAAGACAGTATGTTGAATCAAAAAATTGCATAGTTCCCTCAAGAATCACAGCTGCTTCTGGTAACCTTACCAATGGTAATTGTGGATCAGCAAGTAATGATGAAATACTTCCCTGGGCAATGACATGCCCCCTCTCTAGCAAGATCATCCAATCTGCAAGTTGTTCAACCTCTTGCAAATCATGGCTTACGTAAACAATAGGGACTTTTAGATCCAGATGGAGCCTTTGAAGGTAAGGCAAAATCTCCATTCTACTGAAGCGATCTAATGCAGAAAGGGGTTCATCCATCAAGATGATTTCTGGTGCAGAGAGTAAAGCTCGTCCAATGGCGACAAGTTGTTTTTCACCACCGGAAAGCTTGCTAGGTTCACGATCTAGTAAAGCCTCCAAGCCTAACATCTCCGTTATCTCTTCCCATAACTGATTCTTCCGAGGGATTTGAATGCGCTTCAATCCATATTCCAGGTTTTTTCGCACGGAAAGATGAGGGAAAAGATTTGCGTCCTGAAAAACATAGCCAATTGGGCGGCGGTATGTTGGCAAAAAATTGGAAGAATCCTGCCAACTTTTTCCATCAACGACTAAGCTGCCTTCTAACTGAGTTAAACCCGCGATACAGCGTAAGATGGTAGTTTTGCCACAACCGGAAGGACCAAATAGTGCCGTGATTCCAGTCTGTGGTAAAGTGAAGAAGACATCTACCAGAAAATTTCCCAGTCTTCCTTTGAACTTGGCTTCAAATCTACTCATTACCTTTTTTGCGCCAATGACGTTCAATAAGAGTCGTTGAGAGGATCACGCAGAAGGCAAATCCAATCATGCCCGTAGCCAGTACATGGGCTTTTTCCCATTGAAGAGATTCAACGTAATCATAAATGGCAATTGAGAGAACCTTTGTCTCCCCGGGAATATTCCCACCTAACATCAAAATCACACCAAACTCACCAACGGTGTGAGCAAACCCCAAGACTGATCCGGTTAGAATGCCAGGTCTGGCGAGAGGCAGGGCAATTGAAAAAAAGACATCGAATGGACTTGCCCTAAGACTAGCCGCAGCTTCCAATGAATGATCTCCAATTGCTTCAAAAGAGTTCCGAATAGGTTGGACTACAAAAGGCAAGGAATAGATGACTGACCCGACCACCAGCCCTTTGAATGAAAATGGGAAAGGTGAGCCAAAAATCTCCGATAACCAACTACCTAAATTCCCCTGTGGACTAAGCAGCAAAAGCATGTAGAAGCCCAGGACTGTGGGTGGAAGTACGAGCGGCAGGG
>DPLM01000289.1 GCA_003541985.1 Deltaproteobacteria bacterium
ATGTCCATGAAGGAAGCAGAGAAGAAACTCATCTTTGAAACACTGAAGGAAACTGGTGGAAATCGAACTCATGCCTCACGAATTTTGGGCATCAGCATCCGTACTTTACGAAACAAACTTAATGAATATCGTGAAGAGGGTGAAGTTTTCGAATTTGAAGCTGACTAAACCCGATTCAGTTTAGAGTGCAGCTTAATGGAAGTTGCGCTCTCCCTCCAAAGCATCTTTCCGTTGATTTGTTAAAAATCTTTCATCAAGGTACTGCTCTACTATACCAGAGACTAATTCAGCAAAAATATTTATCATATAACTGAATTTTTGATGAAGAAGAATCTTCATATTTTAATTTGCCTAGAACAGACTGCATTACTTGATTCGACCAAGCATGAACGGTCCTTTATGGAAAGCCACCTCCACCTAAAATTTTTTGGGATTGTCAAAGAGGCTGAAGAATACTTAAATTTTATTTACCATGAAGTAGTCCCTCTGTCATTGATGATTTGTAGTGCATCTTTTTCGGAAACAGATGGTGTAGATCTAATCGTTCGGCTACATGAACACTCTCGCACAACTGATGCGCAAAAAATTCTAATTTGCAAGCAGCTAGATTCCGATAAAATCCTCAGGGCTGCAAATCATGGAGGTTTGAACTACTGCCAATTGGTACCATGGCAGAATGGTGTTTTTGTCAAAACCGTAATCAAGATCCTCAGTGAATACGTCGCCCGATTTGTAGATAATACCCTCCCTTACGCTTTTTTGTTAAACGAAAATACAATTTTGCATCATATTCGAAATCAGAACCCCACCATTTAGATTTTCGATGACAAAAACCTCGATCTGTGTGGCATCCCCTCTGTTGACTCTCTGTTTACCTTTGAATCAAGTGCTTGAAGAAGTTGATGTGGTGCAAGTAGGAATGCTTGCCATCTTTATTCTGGCAGTTCTCTGCTTGGTACTTGAGCTTATCCCAATCTTTGCGACTTCTATTTTATTGATCGGACTGGAATTGTGGTTGATCTTCAACAAAGGGCATGTCTGGTTTAGGGATCTAAGCGAAATTGGGGAAATGGGTAATTGACTTCCCTATTAAGATATACTCACAACATTCACGTCTCCTACTGTAATGCTTTTCTTGGGAGGCTGCTTTTTAGCGATAGCTGCGACAAAGTAACATCTGTATGTGAATCTAGCTCGTGTATTCCGCAGGCCGTTCGGAGAATCCAAAATTTTTCATGCTCGGTATAATGATCATTATAGCAGTTTTTTTCGATGTTCATGGACAATAAGACGACCACTGCTTTGATGATCCCGATCGTGAATCCTGTTCTTCGACTGTTCCCAAATGATGTTTTAGGTAGGGCGGCGCCGGTTTTGTGAATATCATTAGCCTCAAACATCAGAGAAATAGAAACGCCTATTGGGTCGCGGCCTAATGCGGTTGCCGTGGTGTATTTCTTAGGTGAGCAAGCAATAAGTTTTGGTGGAGGGATGGCTTTCGGGGTTCCCTTTTGTATATGCTTATTTGCAATTGCTTTGATCTAGGTAGTGGACCTACAGCCTTCTAGATAAGACCGTATTGAACTCGTAATTTAAAGTGAGTTTCGGCGCACTTCTCGCGCTTGGGTCGTTTACATTTGTTTTGCCCTACCTATCTTGTTCTGGCTTACAGGTTCCTCTGCATGATATCAACTATTACGTAGTTGCGATGATTCGAAAATCAGTTTTTTTGGTCAGTGGAGTAATCGGAAACATGACTTTAAAAATTTGAGTTGTGATGTCTTATGGTTGATTTCTGGAGGAATGGCCCTGGAGCTTGGTCTGGAATCAACAGGACTCAGCCAAAACCCTGTCACTAATATTCCTTTTGCTGAATTGTCTGCCTTGATTATCGTTGTAATGGCAAAAGTGATGGGGTTTTTGATGTGGACTTCGATCTCCAGTATTGCAACGGCAAATTCACTATTGCCGACCATGGCAACTCTTTAAGCAACAGTGAATAGCCAAGGAGAAATTGGTGGTTCGAAGTAGTGTCCTGCTAATCTCTTTTTATTGTTCACTAGCTATTGCGTTGCTAGTAAGCACACCTCCAAATGTTTTGGCTTACGCAACAGAACTACTTGAAAATCTACAACTTCTAGAAATTGGTGCGTTGATTATTGGGATTGGTTTTGTGTCCTCCTGTCTGTTGCAATTCTACTTTTGTAATTTGGATTCTTCTGACATTTTTCCCCGTTGTGCTTGTCAGTCTTTTGTAGATGCGGTATTCACAGTTTTCAAAAAAGATTCGTAATTAAAGTGATAGAGAAATCATATCATGGCCAAAAATATTACCCCACGAAATAACAACTACTCCCAGTGGTATTTAGATGTTATCAAAGCAGGTCAGCTAGCTGATTACGCTCCTGTTAAGGGATGTATGGTTATTCGGCCGAGTGGATTTGCGATATGGGAAGCGATGCAAGCCCGGCTGGACAGAATGTTCAAAGAAACAGGGCATTTAAATGCCTACTTCCCGCTTTTGATTCCACAAGAGTTCCTGAATCGAGAAGCTGAGCATGTTGAAGGATTTAGCCCAGAGTGTGCGGTAGTAACCATTGGTGGAGGTAAAGAATTGGAAGAACCCTTGGTCATTCGTCCAACTTCTGAAACAGTGATTGGCCACATGTATGCTCAGTGGATCAATAGTTATCGAGATCTGCCGGTTTTGATCAACCAGTGGGCTAACGTGATGCGTTGGGAAAAGCGAACTCGACTTTTTTTGAGAACCTCAGAGTTTCTCTGGCAAGAGGGACACACTGCTCATGAGACCTATGAAGAATCTCAGGAAGAGACACTTAAGATGCTGGAGGTATATCGAACTTTTCAGGAGGACGATCTGGCGATCCCTGTAATTCCTGGCCAGAAATCGGAGGCAGAGAAGTTTCCTGGTGCTCTCTCTACCTACACTGTGGAAGCGATGATGCAGGATGGTAAAGCTCTTCAGAGTGCGACTTCACACAATCTTGGTCAAAATTTTGCCAAAGCTTTCGAAATTCAGTTCTTGGATCGAAACAACCAACAATCACTGGCTTGGACTACTAGCTGGGGAAGTTCCACACGTATGATCGGCGGACTGATCATGACCCATTCTGATGATGACGGTCTTGTCCTTCCACCTCGTATTGCGCCGGTGGCAGTTGTTCTAGTACCCATCTTTTCAAACGATCAGGAACGGAGTCAGACGCTTGAGTTTGCCGAGCAGATCAAGCAACGTTTAGCCGTACATTTGGATCACCTGAGAATCCAAATTGATGATCGAGACAATCTTCGTCCAGGAGACAAGTTCTTCCATTGGATTCAGCAAGGAGTGCCAGTGAGGGTAGAAGTTGGTCCAAGAGACGTCAAGCAGCAGTCTGCAATGGTTGCGCGAAGAGATGTACGTGATAAAAAAAATGTGCCCTTGGACGAGATTGCGAGTCACGTGATGAACCTTTTGCAGCAAATTCAGCAAAATCTTTATCAGCGAGCTCTTGATTTCCGCAAGGCAAATACCCGAACAGCCAAGAGTTACGCAGAATTTAAAGAGATTCTCGAGCAAGAAGGTGGATTTATTAGGGCTCACTGGAATGGGTCGAGAGAAGTCGAAGATCAGATTAAAAATGAGACTAAGGCAACGATTCGATGTATTCCTCTGAACAATCAGCCTGAAGCTGGTAAGTGTATTTTGACTGGGGGACACTCCAAGCAAGAAGTAATTTTTGCAATTGCCTACTGACAACTGTGGATAAGCAGTTACAATGATTGGGTGTCATGAAAATCATTCTTTCTTCATTCAATTTAAGGTCGTAAATGATTAACTACTCCCATCCAAAATTGCTTCTATTCACCTCCATTTCGCTTCATAAAATTATTTTACTTTTACTCAACATTGCTATTGCAGTTTCAATTTCAGTAGGTTCTGTGCAGGCTCAGTCAAAAGATGACCTGCAAGCTTTGATTCAGGCTTCGAAGACCCGGGCCGCTCTTGTACAGAACGTGCAGAAAGCTGTTGTACACATCAAAGTTGAAAAAGAGGTCACAAACACTGGCAGAAATGCTCCGAACAATCCTCTCGACCTTTACAATGATGAGTTTTTTGAGCGATTCTTTCCGGGTATGCGACCCCCAAGAGGTCGAGGAAATGATCGATTTCGTCAGGAAGGAATGGGATCTGGTTCGATTGTCCGATCGGATGGCTACATTCTTACGAATCACCATGTTGTTGGAGAAGCGGATAAAATTATTGTTCAGTTGTTCGATGGCAGTGAACTTGAAGCCAAGTTAATTGGTACTGATCCCGAGTCTGATATCTCAGTGATCAAAGTTGATGGACAGGGTATGGATGTACTTTCTATGGGAGACTCAACTGAAATTTTGGTGGGAGAATCAGTCATAGCCGTAGGAAATCCATTTGGCCTCACACAGACGGTAACCTTTGGAATTGTCAGTGCAAAGGGTCGTACCGGAATCGGAATTACTGAATATGAAGATTTCATTCAAACGGATGCTGCGATCAACCCCGGAAATAGTGGTGGTCCCCTGATCAACTTGGAGGGCAAGATTGTCGGGGTTAATACGGCGATCTTCACCCGAAGCGGAGGCTATCAAGGAATTGGCTTTGCGGTTCCGATCAATATGGCTCGCCGCATTATGAATGACTTGATTGATGAGGGTCGAGTTTCTAGGGGTTGGTTGGGTGTTGGGATTCAAGATGTCACTCCTGAACTAGCCAAGGCCTTCCGACTGAAGGATAACAAAGGGACATTGATCACAGGTGTTATGTCCGGAACACCCGCGGAAAAAGCAGGTCTGCAAAAGGGAGACGTGGTACTGAAGCTCAACGGTCAGATTGTTGAGAATAGCAACGCCCTTAGAAATGAGATCGCAGACGCTCGAGCAGATGCAACTGTTGAGTTGGAATTGGTTCGCAATGGTACCCCGATGCGAATGATGGTGACTTTGGATGAGCGACCAAAGCAGCCATCAAGAATGACAATTCCTCAGGAACCTCCCACACCAACTCCACAACTTGGCTTCTCTGTTCAAGAATTGACACCTGAGATGGCAGAACGATTGGGCTATAAACAGGTACAAGGCGGTGTTGTCATTACCGAAGTAGAACCAGATTCTTCCGCCTCTGAAGCAGGGCTTAGGGCTGGAATGTTGGTTGTTGAAATGGACCGCCAGAATATAGGCAATCTAGCTGATTTTCGCCGTGT
>DPLM01000115.1 GCA_003541985.1 Deltaproteobacteria bacterium
CGCTGAATATCTTTTTCATCTTGGAGTGGTTGGTACCAGGTGTTGTGGGTTTTATCGACCCCGGCAGCCCAGGGCCCACGAGCAATACTTTTGATCGTTTGAACGGCTACATCTCTCTCCTTACAAAGATTACAGGTGTCTTTGAAGTCACTTGCATAGGGTTCGTGTTGAGAGGCGAAATAGTTCCAGGGCATCAACACTGAATCAAAATTAAAGCGCCCAAGACTCCTTTTGTGCATCGTAGCAACACTCCAACTGTGTCCAGTCACCCCAATGAACTTGACGAGTCCTGCCTCACGAGCTTCGATGCAAGCTTCCAAAGCTCCCCCTGCTGATAAGGCTTGCTCCCATTCATCTGGGTGAAAGAGTGCATGAAGTTGGATCAGATCAACATGATCTGTACAGAGTCGATCCAGCGAACGATGTATTTCATCTTTGGCTCCTGCATAGTCACGGATACCTGTCTTGGACGCTAGGAAAAATTGCTTTCGATATCTCTTCATCCAAGGACCAATCCGTAATTCTGAATCGCCATAGCTAGCAGCAGTGTCAATGTGGTTGACCTCGTATTTGAGCAACAAGTCCAAAACTTTGTCCGCGGTGCTTTGGTCAACTGAGCCAAGTGCAGCTCCCCCAAACAGAACAGCGCTACTTTGATGTCCAGTCCTACCGAATTTTCTTCTTTCAATCGCCATGGTGCCCCCATCATTGGATTACTGTTGTACGGCGTCTTCTGCAAGATTCCCTCTCACAAAAGCTCGACCTGGTTGATAAGGTTTTGGATCAATCACTACAGAATTGATTAGGTCGGATACCTTTAGGACTCTGGCCCTCAAATCCAGGACAAACTTGGGTTGATTCTCCACCAGGCTCGGATTTTCAACTTCCACACGCATTTTCTTTTGGTGGACTCGACAGCGAACGACAGCTAGACCAGTTTGTTCCCGAATCCATTCTTCAGTTTGATCAATCAGTTGAAGCAAGTCTGCTTGTACTTCTGTTCCAGTGTAGAGCCGACTCGCGAGGCATGGCGCAGCAGGTAAATCAGCGAATGGCAGTGCTGATTTACGGGCAATTTCACGAAGTTGAGCTTTTGTGATGGATGCTTCCACAAAGGGATGCCTCACTGCTGCCTCCTTTGCAGCCTCTAAACCGGGTCGAAAATCATCAAGATCATCGAGATTGGTACCACTTAGTAAAACGCTTGATGAATCTAACTGTCCTAGAATATCTCTAAGTGTGCGGTAAAGATTTTTCTTGCAGTGAAAGCAACGGTTCACTGGATTTGCCAAGTATTCGGGATCATCGAATTCACCTGCATTGACCAGCTGAAGATGCCATTTCTCTTGTTGTGCCCAGCGTTTCACTCGTGTCGAAGCCGCGGCGGGTACTGCGGGTCCGACAGAATGTACAACAATGGTCGCTTGAGGTTTTTGACGATGAGCCAGAGTCGCCAATAACATACTATCAACTCCTCCGCTACAAGCCACTAGGCGAGGACTGGTACCTTCCAAGACTTCATTAAGTCGCTGTAAATCTTGGAAAACTGTCATTCTGGTTCCCTTGATGCTAACAATTTTGCCCCCCACGCCTGACGAACCTGAGCCTCGATCAACGCCTGAGGTTGGCCGGTCCGATCTGCGGCAGTGACTATGTCCCGATGCTCTGGTTTCCATTGCCAGCACTCTTTACCAAGAAACCCTGATCTCATTGAAATATTTCCCCATTCTGTGGAGAAGTTTTCATGCCTTGAATCCAACTTGAGTCGTTTTACAGGCTGGACACGAACCCCAAAACTGCCTGATTCCTTTAAAAGAATTTCCAACAATAAATCTCGATCTTTCTCAAAGCAAAGTAACACCAATTGCTGACCAATCCGACCTTTTTTACCAAAAACTGGGGTAGCCCAACAATCCAACGCTCCAGCAGTTAGCGCCTTTTCTAAACAGGAGGCTAAAAGTTGAGGACTGAGGTCATCAACATTCGTTTCCAATCTTATGATCTCCTCGGCTATTAGTTTTTGCTCGCTTATTTGTAATTCCAACACATTGGGATGAGGCAAATTCTTGGTGCCACAACCAACTCCTTTTCTGGGTTGCAGAAGTGGAGAAAGATCTGAAAAACATTCTACAAATCTTCGGAGAAAAACTGCGCCGGTTGGAGTAACAAGCTCTGAAGTAACAGGAATTCTTAGTAGGGGAATATCTCCTAAAAGCTTCCGAACAGCTGGAACGGGGAGATCGCATTCTCCATGAGAAAATCTAACTTTGCCCACTCCTTCAACAATGGTGCTGGAGGATACGCTCTCAATCTCAAAATATTCCAAGGCGATCGCAATGGAAACTATGTCAATGATGGTATCTATTGCGCCGACTTCGTGAAAGTGAACCTCTTCTATGGGTACTTGATGGACTGATGATTCTGCATGACCCAATGATTGAAATAAATCCTCTGCTATGGACTTGGCTTTGAGGGAAAGCTTAGAATTAGCAAGAATTTCAAGAATATCTGTGAGGTGTCGATGATGGTTTTGGTCCTCATATACGACCACAAACTGGATGGCTGAAACCCCAAGTTTTTCAACACTTTTCTGAGAAATTTTCCATCCTTCGATATTTAACTTTTCCAGGTGATCCTGTAGGAGAGTCAAGGGCAATCCCAGGTCTAAGAAGCCCCCAACGAGCATATCTCCGCTGATCCCTGAATTGGAGTGAAGATGAAGATGCATCAGTTCCTGTTGATCAAGCTAGCTAAATATCCTGCGCGGAAGCCTGCATCAATATTTACGCAACAAAGGTTGGAAGCGCAGCTGTTGAGCATGCCTAACAAAGCCGTGACACCACCAAAAGATGTGCCATAGCCAACTGAGGTTGGAATCCCAATTACTGGGCAGGAAACCAGTCCTGCCACGACTGTTGGTAGAGCAGCTTCCATGCCTGCAGCAACAACAATAACCCTAGCCTTCATCAATCGCTCGTGTCTGGATACAATCCTCTGTAGCCCAGCAACTCCGAGGTCTTCCATCACCTCGATCCGGCTTCCAGTGAGCCTAGCTGTGTGAGCGGCTTCAAGTAAGACCGGACGATCCGTGGTTCCTGCACTGACTAATAAGACATCACCCTTGAGATTATCCTCTTTTGTTTGGTCGAGATAAAGGCACTTGGAGACTTCACAATAGCTACATCCATCAAGGCTTTTTCTGACAGCTCTGTAATGGGCATCCTTAGCCCGGGTTCCGAGAAGTGAAGCGTTTGGTGTTTCATGATTCAGTACAGTAAAGATCTCTGCAACTTGTTCAGGAGTTTTGCCTTCACAATAGACAACTTCAGAAAAACCACTGCGGAGTTGTCGATGATGGTCCACTTCTGCAAAGCCCAAATTCTCGACCTGAAAGGTTCTTAGTTTTTCCAGGGCAGAGTCGGGAGATTGGCTTCCCTGTGAAACAGATTTAAGCAGTTGAAGTAGTTGTAAAGAATTCATTCTGAACTCTTTGAAAAAATTACTTCTTGAAAACCTATTAGACTTGGCAAGCCAAACCTCCATCCACAAAGATCACGTTCCCGTTAACATATGAAGCTGCTTTGGAAAGTAGGAAGACAGCGGCTCCACCCACTTCATTTGGAGCACCCCAGCGCTGCATTGGCGTTCGTTCAGAAACAAAAGCTGTGAATTCGGGATCATTGACGAGAGCGGTATTCATCTCTGTGGCAAAGAAGCCGGGTGCAATACCGTTGCAGCGAATGCTTTTGGGTCCCAATTCAACGGCTAGTGCCTTCGTTAAGCCAACCACTCCAGCCTTGCTTGTGGTGTAGGCGGAGATTGTCTTACGTGCCTGGGGGCCCATGATCGAAGCAATATTGACAATAGACCCAGCCCCTTGATTCTGCATCAATCTAACGGCTTCCCGAGAAATTAACCAACTCGCCCGAAGGTTCGTATCCAACACTCGATCAAAATCTTCTAATTCAAACTCGGTGAGTGGACGGCGATGTTGAATGCCAGCATTGTTGATCAAGCCATCCAATTTACCATGGTGTTCCTGAATTTTTCCAAAAGCTGCAAGCACCTCCTCGTCATTGGCGACATCGAAAATATAGTATTCGGCATTCTGACCCAGCTCTTGCAGATGTTGCTTACGTTCTTTTAGCAAATTCTCGTCTCGACCATGCAGTAGGACGGTGGCTCCAGCTTCCGTAACTGCTTTGGCCATGGACCAGCCAAGTCCTCGGCTGGATCCAGAGATCAAAACAATTTGGTTTTCAAGTGAAAACAATGAAGAGTTCATAGGCCATTAATGATTATGAAAATTTATAATAACAAATCAAAAATTCACAGTCTTAATTCTTCTGAGTGGAGCACTAACATTTTGCGAACTTGCATGTCATGCATTGTGAAGGGGATACCCCCGACAGCCAAGCCAGATTGTTTCAAGCCAGCAAAAGGCATCCAGTCCACTCGAAATGCGGTGTTTTCATTGACCATTATTGCAGATGCATTGAGACGTTTGTATGCACGCATTGCAGTGTCAATTCTGCCAGTGAAGACGGAGGCCTGAAAGGAAAAGGGAACGTCATTAGCCCTGGCGATTGCATCGTCTAAGTTGTCAACTCTGTAAACGCATATTACTGGCCCAAAAATTTCTGCTTGGCTCACTTTACAGTTACTTGGTGGATTCAGCAGTACAGTGGGTGCGTAACATGATTCTGAAATTCGCTTTCCACCACTGAGAATTTCTGCTCCTGCCGCTACTGCATCGTTAACCCAGGCTTCTATCCTATCTGTCTCACGAGGTCGAATCAGCGGACCGACTTCAGTAGCTGCATCTGTAGGGTCTCCAACTACGAGATTTTTGGCTTTTTCGGCAATTTTTAAACCCACTTCTCGAGCAACACTCGAATCCGCAAAAACTCTTTGCACAGATACACACACTTGCCCCGCATGATAGAAACCTCCTTTTGTGAGTGATGGCACTAATCGCTCTAAATCAGCATCAGCAGCAACTACCACAGGAGCAGCCCCACCGTGCTCTAGAGCACAGCGAGTTCCGGGAGAAACTTGAGATCTGAGTGACCAACCTACACGGGCGCTACCGATAAAAGAGAAAAAGGCTACACGGGCATCTGTGACTAATTTCGTGGCATTTTCTAAATTCTTTACAACTAGTGATTGGCACCATTGTTCGGGCAATCCTGCTTCATAAAGAATGTTG
>DPLM01000274.1 GCA_003541985.1 Deltaproteobacteria bacterium
CTAAGTGAGGGAGAGGCTTACGAAACCCCCTATGACCTCGGAGCACATCAGGTCAGCCGTGATTACTTCGCGGTAACGCACTCCGGAGAGGGTGATGGGTGGGATATTAACCGCCCCTGCATGGCCAGTATCGTAACTTTTCAGGGGCGTATTTATCTAATTGACGCTGGACCCAACATCGCTCATACCCTCAATGCCCTGGGAATTAATGTCAATGAGGTGGAGGGAATTTTTCACACCCATGCACATGATGATCACTTTTCAGGATTGACCTCATTAATTCGATCTGATCATCGTGTTAAGTACTACTCGACTCGACTTGTTCGTGAATCAGTTACCAAGAAATTGGCAGCCCTGATGTCAATTGATGAGAATCAATTCGATGAGTTTTTTGAGGTACACGACTTGGAATTTGATACTTGGAACAACGTCAACGGCTTAGAAGTCTTCCCAGTGTTTTCTCCTCATCCAGTAGAGACTAATATCCTCTTCCTACGTGCTCTTTGGAAGGAGGGCTATGTTACCTACGCCCATCTAGCAGACATCACCTCCTTCGATGTTTTGGAGGGAATGATCAGTGATGACCCCGATATACCTGGAATTTCTCGTGAATTCTACGAACGAACTCGTTCCCATTATCTAACCAAAGTAAATCTGAAGAAGATTGATATTGGAGGTGGGATGATACACGGTTTAGCCACTGATTTTCGGACAGATAATTCTACAAAAATTGTACTTGCACACAAGGCCAGTCCTTTAACTAATCAGGAAAAAGAAATTGGTTCTGGTCTGGCTTTTGGGATGACAGACGTACTGATTCCGGGAAAGATCGACTACTACCTAAAGTACGCGGCTAAGTATCTGAATGCATACTATCCAACAGTACCAGAAAGTGAGATCAACATGCTGCTGAACTGCCCAAGGGTATCATTCAGCGCAGGTACCATTTTGCTCAAAAATAACGAAGCCCCAACCCACGTTTATCTAATTTTGACTGGAAGTGTAGAGTTCATCCGCGCCGAAAGTAAAGTCAACAATATCCTCTCTGCAGGTTCGCTTGCTGGTGAAATGGGTGCCTTGTTTGGGCTGATCAACTTCGGCACCTACCGAGCTGCTAGCTATATTGAAACTCTCCAGATTCCCAGTCATCTCTTCGAGGAGTTTGTTGCACGCAACCGGATTTTCAACGAAATCCAGCGAGTACAGGATCGTATTGAGTTCATGCGGTCCACCTCTCTGTTTGGAGAGTCTGTTTCTTATCCAATTCAGACCAAGATCGCCCAGGTGATGGAGCAGGAGTTCTATCCCGAAGGCAGTGAGATTAAACTCAACCAACCTTCTCTGGTGTTGATTCGTCGAGGTCAGATTGAGTTGTTAATGGAGGGGAAGACCCCACTGGTAGTGGAAGAAGGCGAATTCTGCGGTGAAGAAACGATTCTTGGACAGCAGCGTCACTTCCTGATGAAAGCGGTTAAGGACTCACGAGTGTACAAGATCGGTGACTGGGAGTTGCTTCGAGAAATTCCAATTGTACGCTGGAAACTGCTAGAACGTTCCGAACAACGCAGCAGCACGTTTTGGCTAGGAGCATAAATTCAACGTGTGCTTGGACGAGAGAGCTCTTCACGAATCCACTGTTGAATAGCTGGACGGTAGAGTTCTAGTAAGTCTTCACCCAACTGCGTTAACTTGTAACCTCTTCCTTGGCAATGAAAGCATTTCTGTGAAAGGTGAGGCTGCAAAGTATCAATTTCTAGATATCCTAATTTTCGACCACTCCCCTCACAAACTTTGCAAGACTCCTTGAAATCTGCGAGTAAACTTGGTGGCTGGTTTGGTTGCATACTCTGCCTAAAAATTCTGTTAATAAATCAAAATCATGATCGTTCCTGATACTCACCTCCGCCAGATGGTCGCTCAGGGCTATCTCCCAGAGGGAGTCAAAATTGGCCCCTCTAGCATAGATCTCACCTTGGGCAATAGCTTCAGCTGGCTGGCTCCCTCTCGAAGAAAAATCGTGCTGGGTGAACCTGTTGAATATGCCTCTGAAATTGCTGATAGCTATGAGTTGCTACCCAATCACTTTGTCCTTGCCACAACGCGTGAGAGCATCCAGATTCCTAACAACATGGCTGCTTACGTTGAGGGACGTTCCAGCATTGGTCGACTCGGATTGCAGGTACAAAACGCGGGCTTTATCGATGCTGGTTTTGAGGGCCAGATCACTCTGGAACTGGAAAACCAGTCACCATTTCCAATCATTCTGCAAGTCGGGGTTCGTATCTGTCAAATCGTGTTTGTCCAGATGCTCGAGACGGCAGAGCAGCCTTATGCAGGTAAATATCTAAATCAACGTGGGGCCACTCCGAGTCGCCTAGATCAAGACTCTGAATTCGAATGACTCCACAAGCCCTAGTTTTTGCCGCTGGACTCGGCACCCGCTTGGCTCCTCTGACAAAGCAACTTCCCAAAGCACTCGCCCCAATTCACGGCATTCCTGCCCTTGAGTGGATTCTGCGAAAACTCGAACAGCAGCAAGTCCAACAGATCGTGATCAACACGCATGCACACGCAGAAAAGATCCATCGCTTTATTAAAACCCGTACTCCTTCTTCTCTGAATCTACAAATTTCTCACGAACTAAACCTTCTTGATACTGGTGGTGGACTGCGACGAAGTCGTTCTTTTTGGTCAACAAATATGCCTATTTTACTGCATAATGCAGATGTCTTCTCCAACGCTGATTTGACCCCGGCTTGGCAAGTTCACTCTGGAACCAATCCTCTGGCGACTCTTCTCGTACAGGAGCGCCCTACCAATAATCACCTGCTAGTTGATGAGGCCGGTCTTCTCTGTGGTGTTCACTATGTGAAGCAGCAGGATCACCGCATCCTACGAGACCCCGTTGGCAGCCTGCGAGAAGTCGGCTTTTGTGGGATTCATTTGGTTGCCCCAAGGATTTTTGAAGTTTTGCCTGAGCAGGAAGTCTTTAGAATTATCCCCGTTTACCTAGAGCAGGTGACGCGAGGTGAGGAAATTCGAATCGTAGATATCAGTTCCGCCTATTGGCGAGATATCGGCACATTGAGCAGTCTCCAACAGTTAGAATCTGACTGGCTAGCCGTTCCAAGACTAGCCGATGCTCACCGTGGGTGCTCGTCACATTCAACTAAGGCGTGATCATACGGTCCAGCCTGGCCTTCCTGTAGTACTTGGTAGTTTTCATGTCCACATCTCTGAAATGCTTGCAGACCCAGAACCTCTCGCTCACCTTGAGGAAAATAGAGATCATGGCGGTTTGATGAGCAACCTAACAGCAGGGGTAGGCTCAGTAACCACAACCAAATTTTCATTCGACTACCTATTTACGACTGTTCATTAAACATGCTGATTCAAAGTTCTTAAAATTTTTCGGCTTCGTAGTGTTCTCCAAAATTATTGCGAGCTTTAAGTTGGAGTGGTTTATCAATTGCTATTTCGGGAATTATCTCAATCGCAGTGATACTTCTGTACTGAACATGGAGATCAGCGCCAGAAGTCCTGCATTGCTTGGTAACTACTCTCATGAAACCCCCGTGCCATTTTTTGGTAAGTTTCACTTGGTTGCTTCTCCTCTCTACTCCCCTCGCTGCTCAAGGCATTGATAATCAGACAACTATCAGTTGGATCGGATCGGGGAGTGCTAAAGGTTCTTATGTTACAAAAAGCGGTAATAAATCTATTGGTCTGACTGGCGATGCACTCGAAATCATGTTTTGGCAAGATAGAGAGAAATCAGGTTTTTTTGATGGGTTGCAACTACTCCAATTAGAACTTTCAGGAACGGGAATTGACGGTAGCGGCATCTCGCACGAGCCTAAATTAGAAGTGCTCAGCCTACAGTACCATCTCGGCTGGAATGGGAATCTGTTCAACTTTATGCACCTACAATTCTTTGTGTCCTACGGAATTGGCCAAACTCGCTTCAGCGTAGCGCTACAACAGGGACAGACGTGGTCGAAAAATTTCGAAGCGCAACAGGCTTATTCTGACATGACCAGCTACGGCACAAATATGATTCTAGAACTAACTGACCGTTTGTCGCTAGGTTATTCAACAGTTCATGTACAGGATTTACAGTCAGTAGACTATGGATACAC
>DPLM01000339.1:0-150 GCA_003541985.1 Deltaproteobacteria bacterium
ATTTCCGGTTTATCAGCGTCCAATTTTTCCGGGAATTCTGACGATGGTTGGTGCTGACGGCATAGTCAGCCGCTGGATTCGTGATCAAATCCGTGAAGAAAAAATTATCGGCCTTGTAATGGCCAAACCCAACGAAGATGATGAGGAAGG
>DPLM01000339.1:550-3982 GCA_003541985.1 Deltaproteobacteria bacterium
CTGCACTGGGTGGAATTGCCAGATGAGAGCTGCCAATTTATGTTAAGCACTCTGAAGAGGTTCAAGGTGCGTAGGTTTTATCCCGATGACCAGCACTATAGTGCCGAGGTAGATTACATCGAAGAAGCAGCCCCTGAGATGACGGAGCAGTTACGTGCCTCTGCAGCTGCCATTGTATCAACCTTGAAGGAACTGATTCCCCACAATCCAACCTTCTCTCAGGAGATGCATCACCTACTTTCGCAGGTCAATCTGGACGAACCCATCAAGCTGACAGATTTGGCTGCCTCGATGACCAATGCTAAAAGCAAGGCCTTGCAAAGAATTCTGGAAACCCATGATATCCAAGAGAGAATGGAACAGACTCTGTTGTTGTTGAGGGAGGAATATGACCTGAGTCTGCTGAAAGAAAAGATCAGCCAGAAAATTGACGAACGGCTTTCCAAGCATCAAAGGGAGTTTTTTCTTAGAGAACAACTTCGGGAAATCAAACACGAATTAGGGTTAGAGCAGGACCGCAAACAGATGGAGTTGGATCGTTTCCGGAAACGTTTTTCGGAATTGACTCTCACGAAGGAAGCAAAAGAACGAGTGATTCAGGAACTGGGACGCTATGAGTTTATGGATGACTCTTCACCTGAATCCCAAATCGTCCATCAGTATCTGGACTGGATTGCCGCTTTGCCTTGGGGAATTTATTCGAAAGACAAGCTCGGAATTGCCCAAGCAGAGCGCGTCCTCAATCGAGATCACTATGGTCTGGAAGATCTAAAAAAACGCATTCTTGAGTTTATTGCGGTTAGTAAACTTCGAGGTGGAATGCGAGGTGGGATTCTTTGCCTCGTTGGGCCCCCTGGTGTTGGGAAAACGTCACTTGGTAAATCCATTGCTTCCGCACTGGGTCGAGAATTTTATCGCTTCTCCGTTGGCGGGATGAGTGATGAAAATGAATTAAAGGGGCACCGAAGAACGTACATTGGAGCCATGCCTGGAAGACTGATCCAAGCCTTACGGACTACCAAGACAGCCAATCCTGTGATCATGCTTGACGAATTGGACAAGGCTGGTCGGAGTTTCCGGGGAGACCCATACTCTGTTCTTTTAGAAGTCCTTGATCCCGAGCAGAACAAAGACTTCCTCGACCACTATCTTGATCTGCGTTTCGACTTATCAAACGTACTTTTCGTGGCAACAGCTAACAGCCTCGACACTATTCCACCAGTTTTGATTGATCGGATGGAAATTCTGCGATTGTCGGGTTATGTTATCGAAGAAAAACTGAAGATCGCCCAGCGTCACTTACTTCCAAAGATCCTTACTGATCATGGGCTTACTGAGGACAACCTAGGGCTGCCGAGAGAGACACTTAAGCAGTTGACCGTGAAATACGCTCGAGAGGTTGGAGTGCGGAATCTTGAGAAAAAACTTCGGTCTATCACAAGACGCGTTGCAATGCGTGTAGCCAAAGGAGACAAGCAGAAAGTTGTCATTCAGCGTGAGCAGCTTCACGATTTTTTGGGACAGCCTGAGTATCCTGAAGACGCCTACAAGCGCTTGGAATCGCCGGGAGTTGTGCGAGGTCTCGCTTGGACGCCAACTGGAGGTTCAACTCTACCCATTGAATCAATTATGCTCAACGGGAGTTCAGGAGAATTTAAATTGACAGGACAAATTGGGGATGTAATGAAGGAATCCTCATCAATAGCTCATAGCTACGTTCAATCCCTGCTGCGTGAAGTTCCTGGTAAGATGCAATTCTTTAAGAAAAATACGGTACACCTGCATGTTCCTGAAGGTGCAACGCCCAAGGATGGCCCTTCAGCGGGAATAGCCATGGCTACCAGCTTACTGTCACTCGCCATCCAACAATCCGTCTCACCAACCATTGCGATGACTGGTGAATTGACTCTAAGCGGACAAGTCCTCCCGATCGGGGGGGTTCGAGAAAAGGTTGTTGGAGCAAAGCTCGCAGGGATCAATACGCTTATTTTTCCAGAAGCAAATCGTTCACAATTCGAGGAACTTCCTGCACACTTGCGTAAAAATTTGATAATCCATTTCGTCAAACACTTCCGAGAAGTTGCCCTGTTGACATTGGACTACGAGCTTTCCTGTTAAACTTTGCTTCCCTTAGCATCACAAATTTGCTAGAAAACGTCCGAAATAATGTAATCTAGCAACTTAAGGCTCACCTCGTAAACTAATTTTTGGGTCAATGGCAGACAACTGGTTCCTTGATTCCCAACGTTGGCTGGTCAAAGCCCATCAAACAGTTTCTGACTGGGCAGATGAAGCCGCTATCCCTGAGGAATGGTCCAAACGATGGAAGGGTTGGGGAGATGGTTTTCTCGGCTGGATGCAGACAGATGCTCCCGAAGCTTTCCGACAATTCATCAGCCAGTCAGACAACTTGAATCAGTGGTATTCTCATGGAAGCCGCTATCTTGATGCTGGCCAAACACTTCTCAGTATTGCAGCTAGAACCTACGCATTTCAGAAAATCCGCCTTCCTGTATTAGAGCCCCACGAAATTTCTGAAGAAACACAGATTCATCATCAGAAGAACGCTGCGGAATTGGTACAGCTTTGCCGTAGACAAGGTGGTGCTTGGGTAAAAGCCGCCCAGTTCCTAAGCTGTCAAGGAGATTGGCTCCCTACAACCTATGTAAAACAACTGGCAGAACTTCAAGATCAAGCTCCAAGCGTCTCATGGGGAGAGATCGAAAAACAGCTGTCCCAGTGTTACGGTCCCGAATGGAAACTACGTTTTGATGAGGTTGAGCGCGTACCTTTAGCAACCGCATCCATTGCACAGGTTCACCGAGCAAAAACAAGAGGTGGTTCTCTCGTAGCATTGAAAATTCAACTACCTGATGCTTCAGAAAAGATCGAAGCGGACTTGTTGTTTTTCAAACGCATAGCCCCATTACTACAACGCTGGGCAGAAGGCTGGGACTTAGAACAGACTGTCAAAGAACTGAGCCTGAGCATTCGCCAAGAACTGGACTACTACCATGAAGCAGCAAACCTAACAAAATTTCTTGCTTTGTATGAAGCAGAAGAATGGATGTTCCCAGTATTGCTTCCTGATCTCCTGAGCAGAGAAATATTGGCTATGAGCTTTGTAGAGGGTCAACCTCTTCGGCATTTCCTGGCTGAAGTACACAGTGCTGCTGGGCCACTACTTCAAGTATTGGTAAGGAGCTTCATAAAGCAAATCTTTGTCACAGGCTTGTTTCACGCAGATCCTCACCCTGGAAATTTCTTCGTTACCCCTCAAGGGAAGTTAGCTCTGCTAGATTTTGGTGCTGTCGCTCAATTAACTGACTCCGAGTGTGGAGCTTACCGAAACGTCTTAGTGGCACTTTTCAATCGTCAACAATCAGAATTCGATTCATTATTGCGCAAAGCTGGATTTGATGTCCCCAACGG
>DPLM01000164.1 GCA_003541985.1 Deltaproteobacteria bacterium
TTATATGGGTCATTAAGCAATTTCTTCATGAGATTCCTCAGTTACTTGTGTGGGTTGCACCCTTAATTATTATTATCTTCGAAGATCAGAAATCAGATAAAAGTCTTGACCATAACACTATCAACATTGATTTCCTGACCAGTAATGGCTCGAAGGAAAATTTGAATTTGTATTTTCGTCAATGGCTTCGGGCCAAGGCATACAAAGCAAGCAGACCATTTGATCTCCCAAACTAACTAGACCCCCTCAGAGTTGCTCTTCAAAGGTTTCTAGGTCATTTAGCATTCAACAGAATTTTGTCTCCTGCAAGGTAATTGGCCCTTTCTAGCGCATGCCTAACCTGACACCATGCTAGCAACTATGATAAAAGAAACTTTTCTACTTAACCGAGGATCTTTTTTTATATTTCTTCAAAATAAGTAATAAATAAAATTTCAGTTCATTCATTAATGAAAAATTACAAATATCTCGTACATCCATTCGTTCTACATCAAATGGCCCCTTAATGACTATTAATCAAAACTAGACAGCATGATACCGTGTTTTGCTGCTGCACCCAAAGCCATACTGACATCAATTACATTTGGTCCCAGACGATCCAAACTGAATTGGACTTTATCAACCGCTCTGAATTCAATCTCTCTTTCACCATCAAGAGCGATTACTCCTCGATCAATGTTTGGAGCCCAGCAGCTTCCAAGTTCAAGTTTATCCCAACGTTTAATGCCAAGCTGCGCGAACAAACCTGGCGCAATAGGGGCCATAACTTTCTGATTTGCTTCAGGGTCCATTTGCACTCCAAGGCCATGATCTTCATCACGACTGACCGGGTTTACCAACGAAGCGATTGAAGAAAGTCCGATTGCCTCGCTTGATGCAAAAGTCACATATAACTCCCTTAGTTGCTCAACTTGCCAAACTGCTTTTGCAGCAACAAACATGTCGGCACTAATGCAAGCATCAACAAGAGCCATTGCCTTTGCTGCACCGTTGACTTCAACCACAATTCTCTTTTCTCTTCTGGTTACTTTTTCCAGGTTTAGCCTTCCAGTCGCAACAAGACCCGCCGCCAAACCGCTCAGGGTAGCTTCCCTCAATTCTGGAAAACTGTTGTTTGTCCCTGTCGAAAGAGTTGCCATTGGGATTTCGCCACATTCCTCCGCCACCAGGCGATGAGTGCCATCTCCACCCAAAACTATGATCGCCCGAATTCCCACTGCTACCATTGCACGGACAGATAATCTTGTGTCCTCAGGGGTCTCTATGATATCTGTGTCCGTAAAATAGATAGGCAAGAGACGTTTACCCTCAGGAGTCTGACCGAAACGCTTAATAACAGTAGCTATGCCTCCCTTATCCGGCATCATCCAAGCTTCATCTACTCCACATACTGTGAGTGCTCCCAACAATCGTTGGATCATGTTACACTTTTCAGCTGTTGGGAAAACTGAAGCTTTGGAAATGACTCTCCGAATATCCCGCCCTGAGGCTGGGTTAGCTAGAATGCCAACACGAACGGGTCGATTTACACTTTTTGGCGGATCCTGTAGCCTCAATTTAGAGACCTAACAGCCTCAGCGATTTTCTCCGGACTTGGAATGTAGAGATCCTCCAAAACATCTGAAAATGGTGGTGGACAGTGTGGCGCCGTCACCATCTTCACTGGTCCCTGCAGAGATTTAAAAGCTTGCTCCGTAACCTGGGCGCATATGTCTGCAGCTATACTGCAGCGGGGATTAGACTCATCCACTACCACCAAGCGCCCTGTGTTTTCCACGCTCTCAATGATTGTCTCCAAATCCAACGGCGAAGTCGTTCTTGGATCGATCACCTCGCATTGAATACCCTCCTTTGCTAATTTTGAAGCTGCTTCCATCGACTTTTTGACCATGAAACCAAAGGCCACGATGGTCGCATCTCCCCCATCGCGAAGAACATTTGCTTCACCAAAAGGAATTGCGTAAGAGCTTTCTGGAACATCTTCTTGGATATGATGGAGTGATTTATGTTCACAGAAAATCACAGGATCATTGTCGCGAACTGCTTGAATCAATAGACCCTTGGCTTCATATGGACTCGAGGGCACTACGACTTTTAATCCAGGAATATGCGTAAATATGGGATAAAGGCTTTGAGAATGATGAGAAGCTGCTCTGAGCCCGGCGCCAATTGATGTTCTTATTACAACTGGAGTCTCAGCTTTACCCCCAAACATATATTTAAATTTTGCAGCCTGGTTAAATATTTGATCAAAACACACCCCCATAAAATCAATATACATCAACTCTGCTACTGGTCGCATTCCGCAAACTGCAGCACCTACTGCAGCACCTATAAAAGCCGATTCAGTAATTGGGGTATCCATAATTCTATCACCAAATTTTCCATGAAGGCCTTTTGTGAATCCAAATGGTCCTCCCCAAGCATCCATTTCACCATCAGCTCCAGAGCCGCCAATTACATCTTCACCCATTGCAATGACGCTTTGATCACGCTCCATTTCCTGACGCAAAGCCTCATTAACTGCTTCCCGGAATGTAATAGTCCTAGGCATTTCTCCCTCGATTGGAAATTACTGTTTTCAAGGATAGCTCACATAAACATCTGTGAGCAGGTCTGCGCTATTTGGCTTTGCAGACGATTTGGCATGGTTGACCGCAAAGTCAATTTCCTCCGCCACTTCTTCATCAATTTCGGCTAGTTGCTCTGTTTTCAGAAGACCCTGATCTACAACTCTATCAGCAAATTTTTTG
>DPLM01000193.1 GCA_003541985.1 Deltaproteobacteria bacterium
AGAGATCGACGGATTGATTGTTTACCCGGGTGCCGAACTACCCGTGATTGAAGCCATTCGTCTCGGGTCTTCTGGCTGCATCTCGGCAACGGCTAACCTTAACAGTACCCGAATCGCTGAAGTGATCTCACTGTGTCACGCTGGTCAATGGGAGGCAGCTGCAGCTAAACACGAAAGTGTCTGCTCTATCCGCAAGCTCTTCCAAGAATATGCCCCAATTCCTGCTCAAAAAGCTCTGTTAGCCCGCCAGTTGGAGCAACCTTCATGGGGAAATCTACGGCCTCCCCTTCAACCCATCACAACTGAACGTGTTGAAGCCTTGGCCGAGTCCTTAGACCGTCAATTTGGTCTGAAGTTCTAAGCCTACTTGGTTTCCTTAACAGATGTGATTCGTTGGATTACTTTGCTTTGTAACCAATCCTTCATCCAGCCTATTGACACAATTTTTTCCTAATGGAGACCATTTACCAAACGTCATGATCCGTTGAATGTGGAAGTGCAGAAAATAGTGACTGAGGGCGCTGATGGAAATTTGAAAACTGAAGAGAGATGGCGTTTAGTTTAAGCCCTCATCTAGCTCTTTAGTCACCTTTTTGGCGGCTGAGATGATCGGTGCAACTTTGATAATGTTAATCTGATTACGTAGGTAAATAGATGTCTGGATCCAATCACGATTAGAGCTATTGTGCACAGGCAAGAGGGATTTACAAAGAGCCATTAGCAAGACACTGAAGCCGCCCAAAACAGCGAGTGATAGTTCAGCTAGTGGAAGATGAGGGAGGTAATTTGATTGAGCTACGAGGAGCAGAAACACCTAGACCAGCAGTAGAATATTAAAAATCCATGTGATTCTGAAAAACTAAGTAGTTTTAATCAAAGCAGATAGCCTAGACCAATAATCCCTGACTCCATAATCCCTAACTCCATGACTCTCCTAGGCTTCTGCCACTGAACCAAATCTCTCTCTAAAGCACCGAGCCCTTCGAGGGCCAGAAAAAAGACTCAACTGATCCACTCTATTGCTGCCAAAGACTAGGCAAAAGTTATTTCAAATTTTCAAAACGTGGTGGACTAAATCTTAAAAAAAGCGTAATTCTGAGATATTAAAGTTGGAAGCCTTGTCGTTTGAGCCTGCAGATTATCCAGGCGTTGTGACCCCATATCCGCCTCTCCTCAAGCAAGAACGCGCACCCCACTTCCTGAACCCAGTTGAAACTTAACTGTATCACACTGTCACTAAAGCCTCTAGCCACTTCTAGCCCTGTGAATTCTGTTTTCTCAGACCCCTATTCTTTTGTTCGCATCATCTACCGGGTGCTGCAGCTTTCACTGAAAAACCCACTTCAGTTGACGGTGGCCATTGTTGCGGTCGTGACTGGAGCTGCACTACAATTGATGATTCCAGAATTTCTGGGGCAAGCAGTTGATCAAGCCAGCGCACTCTTAGAGGCTGTGGGTCAAGATCCAAATACAGATCTAAGTCCACTCTACTGGACTGCACTAATCCTCTTCTCGATCGCAGCAGTTCGTGGCATCTTCGGCTTTCTGCATTCGTTTTTGGGGGAGGCTATTGGCCAGTACATGGGCTATGAACTTAGGATGAAGTACTTTGAGCAGCTATCCAAGCTCTCCTTCGGTTATCATGACCATGTGCACACGGGCGACTTGATTACTCTTGGTATTCTAGACATCGAGGGTGTCCGAATATTCATCAACACTGGGCTTTTGCGAATCTTCTTCCTGCTGACTCTGCTAGGAGGTGGGCTGACCCTGATGCTGGAAGCAAATCTCTTCCTGACCATCATCTCTTTGACTTTTGTACCAGTTCTTGTTTGGCGAGGAACGCTCTCTAGTCTGGGACTCCGCAAAAACTGGTTGCAGATTCAAGAGCGCCTCTCACTGCTGACCAAGGTGATGGATGAAAACCTCAACGGAATCCGAGTTGTGCGAGCGTTTTACGCACGGGATCATGAGTTAAAGAAATATGACGAAGCCGCTGCCAAGGCGCTAGAGTTGTTTGACAGGCAAATTTTCATCCGCACTTCCAATGACTCGATGATGTCGCTGGCCTTCCTCACCTCAATGACGCTGGTGCTCTGGTTTGGAGGGCAGCAAGTCCGAGATGGGGAAATCAGTCTGGGAATGCTGACCGCCTTCCTTGCCTTCATGACCATTCTCCAGCAACCCGTGCGGCAGATTGGCATGCTGATCAACTCCTTTTCTCGCGCCAGTTCCTGCGGGGAGCGTCTGTTTCGGGTTCTGGATTCCGCTGAGTATGTAGATGAACTTGAGAGTGCTCTAGAGTTAGAAGATTTGGGCTCTTTGGAATTCCGTAATGTCTCTTTTCACTATCCCGGCGAAAATCAGCCGGAGGTGATCAAAGATATTTCGCTAGAAATTCAGCCCGGCAAGACACTCGGAATCGTAGGCCCTCAAGGCTGTGGCAAGAGTACCCTAGTCCAATTGGTTCCACGCTTCCATGAACCTGCTGCTGGGGAAATTCTCTACAATGGCTACCCACTGAAGGACTACTCGCTGAAATCTCTTCGAAAATCTATCAGCCTCGTTCAGCAGGATACCTTCCTGTTCACATCTTCTGTGAGCAATAACGTACTCTACGGTGATCCTTGGGCAGCTAAACCAGATGTCGTCTCTGCAGCAGAGCGTGCCCAACTTCATGAACACGTTGCCAAGTTACCACAAGAATACGACACACTGATTGGAGAGCGAGGATTGGCTCTCTCTGGTGGTCAACGGCAGCGACTGAACATATCTCGCTCGCTGCTACTTAGGACTCATATCCTGATACTCGATGACTCCACCTCTGCAGTCGACGCAGGCACCGAAAAGAAGATTCGCGAAGCCCTCAAGGAAGGCGCAGCTGAGCGCTTGACCATTATCATCTCTCATCGTGTTGCTTCACTAATGCATGCTGATCAGATTGTTTACATGGAAGATGGAAGAATCCTGGAAAGAGGAAACCACGAAGAACTGATGAAGCAGGAGGGCAACTATGCACGGCTCTATCAACTACAAACCCTAGACTGAGTAATCAGATGAGCCAAAAAGCACTGCTTTGGATGAACCGCTACCTGGCCCAGGATGCCTTACCCCCAGGAGCGGCTGCCCCTCCTCCTGAGGTCAGCGAAGAAGACATGTTTGGAGCGGGCTTTAATCATGAGGTGACCAAGCGTTTCCTGGGTTTCATGAAACCTTATAGGCGCTGGGTGATTATAGCGATCAGTGCGCTGATGATCTTCACACTGAGCCAGATTCTCTTTCCTCTCATTATTCAAAAAGCCCTTGATGGTCAGTTGACCTATTTTGAGAATTTGGATTCTCTGGAGTTAGGAGTTCTGCTCTTTGCAGGGGTGGTCGTAATTAACTTTACCAGTCACTTCTTTAGTGAATGGATGGTCTCCAAGGTAGCTCAGCGTCTGCTCTTTGACATGCGTCGCGGGATGTTTGAGCACCTCCAGCGAGTGTCTCTTTCCTTCATGGACAAGACCGAAACTGGACGACTGATGTCTCGTCTGCAAGGCGATGTTGGGGCTTTACAGGAGTTTCTGGAAGCCTTGGTCTACGCGATTGGGGATTTAGTGCTGTTGATCGGGATCATCTTCGTATTGCTGGCAATGGATCTGCGTTTAGGAGCGATGACCCTAGCGTTGATGCCGGTACTCATGATCGTCCGTGTTTTCTGGTTACCTCATGCTCGCAAGGCCTTCGCGCGAGCTCGAATCACCTCTGCGATCGTTGCTGGGACAATGTGCGAGAATATTCGGGGCATCCGCGTTGTCCAAGGCATGACCCGAGAACGGGTCAACCGCAATCTCTATGAGACTAAAGCCAACGACCACTTCCGCACAACTGTTAAGGCCGCGGCGATCGCCCAGTTAATGCTACCCACAGTCGATACGCTGACGGGACTAGCTCTGGGAATCATTGCTCTCGTCGGCGGAAATTTAGTGCTCCAGGGCGAATTGACCGCCGGTGTGATGGTCGCTTACATTCTTTACGTGCAGCGCTTCTTTGACCCTATTCGCGCGCTGACACTGCATTACAATGCCTTTTTGCGGGCAATGGCTTCAGGGGAGCGAATCTTCGAAGTCCTCGATGTTCCTGTCGGTATACAGGACAAACCGGATGCCAAGGAGATTGAACGCTCCAATGGATCTGTCAGATTTGAGAATGTCACTTTCGGTTACAACCCAAACTATCCAGTTTTGCATAACATTAATCTCGAGATCCCTGCTGGTCAAACCATTGCCTTGGTAGGCCCTACGGGTTGTGGAAAATCTTCCATCGCCTCGTTGATTCATCGCTTCTACGATAGCTACGAAGGGAAAGTACTGGTTGGTGGACAAGACACCCGAAGTTTGACCCAGCAGTCTCTCAGTCAGCAGATTGCGATGGTCCTCCAGGATCCCTACCTATTTTCAACCACGATTCTGGAGAACATCCGCTACAACAAATCCACCGCGACAAATGAAGAAGTCATCCAGGCTTCTAAGATTGTCGGAGCTCATGAATTTATTTCTCGATTGCCAAAAGGTTATGAGACGATGATCGAGGAACGTGGTTCCAATTTTTCTTTGGGCCAACGGCAATTGATCTCCTTTGCCCGTGCATTGGTCACAGACAGTCCGTTATTGATCTTGGACGAAGCCACAGCCTCCATTGATTCTCAGAGTGAGAAACTGTTGCAAGAGGCGCTAAATCGCTTGTTGGAAAACCGAACTGCTGTAATCATCGCTCATCGACTAGCAACTATTCGCAAGGCTGATAAAATCCTCGTGTTGCAAGATGGACGTATCATTGAAAGTGGGAATCATCACCAACTTCTGAAGCTTGGGGGGCTCTACGCACAACTTTATTCCTTAAACTACGCCTCTTTTGATGACATCCCTCAAGAGTTGATCAAGAAGATCGTTTCAGAATAATTCAGACGACAAAGCATCACTCCACCTTCTGCAAAAATTCTCCATGTCACACTATCGCATTGCCTCCATTCCAGGAGATGGTATTGGCCAAGAGGTCATCCCAGCCGGAATCCAAGTTGCTGAGGTACTTGCGCAGCGTTTTGGTTTCAGCATCGAATTCAAGCACTTCGAATGGTCCTGCCAGACTTACCTAAGCACGGGGACAATGATGCCTAAAGACGGGCTTGAGCAGCTCCAATCCTTTGATGCGATCTTTCTCGGAGCTGTTGGTTGGCCAAGTGTCCCCGATCATGTCTCGCTCTGGGGTTTGTTGATTCCGATTCGTCGCCATTTTGACCAGTATGTCAACATTCGCCCTGTTCGCTTACTCAAGGGTATTGAGTCCCCATTGGCAGGTCGAGGCCCTGAAGATATCGATTTCGTGATTGTCCGTGAGAATTGTGAGGGAGAGTATTCGGAGTCAGGAGGGAGAATCTATGCCGGAACTGAGCAGGAGATTGTTCTGCAAGAGTCCATCTTTACACGTCATGGAACTGATAGGATTTTGCGCTATGCTTTTGACTTGGCAAAAAAACGTGCGGGTAAGCTAACCTCTGCAACTAAGTCAAATGGCATCATTCATTCGATGCCTTTTTGGGACGAACGAGTCAAAGCTATCTCCAGTGAGTATCCAGAGATCGAGTTGAACCAATTCCATATTGATATCCTCACCGCTCATTTCGTCCTCCATCCGGACTGGTTTGATGTAGTGGTTGGTTCGAACTTATTTGGTGATATTCTCAGTGACCTTGGCCCGGCCATCGCTGGCTCAATTGGTATTGCTCCCTCAGCAAATATCAATCCCCAGGAAACCTACCCCTCGATGTTTGAACCTGTTCATGGCTCAGCTCCAGACATTGCGGGACAGGGTATTGCTAACCCCATTGCCACCATCTGGACTCTTGCAATGATGCTGGATCATCTCGGTGAGAGTGAAGCAGCTCAAGCCTGTGAAGACGCAATGGAAACTGTATTGACTGCTGGTCCTGAATCTAGAACCAAAGATCTTGGTGGAACTGCCACTACAGAAAGTTGTACCGAAGCGGTGATCCAAGCATTGAGGATAAATTGAAGGAAAGCGCCTATTGTTCAACTGAATAGAGAAAGGTTTGCCTAACATTTGCTGTGACCTGCGGTTTGATCACGAAAGGAATTGAATGTTACAAGCCCCTTTCCCTATGGAAATGGGGGAGTATTTGAAAATGGTGGATGAGGGTCTCATTTGACAGCCCCTACAATTTCCATCATCCGACCTATCGGCCACCCTCTCGCTCATTGAAAAGAGTTTCAGAAAACAAAACCTTCTTGAAAAAGTCTAATCTACATACCCACTAAATCCCTGCGATTTACCCAACCACGAATAAATTTTTCTGAAAATCCCAATGCCCAACCCTCTCTACCAAAGCTTCTTTGAACGACATCGAAACAGTGACGCTTTGCTGATGATCCAAGAAGATGGTTCACATCTCAGCTATGGTGAGTTTCTGGAAATCGCGGCCCGATTCGCAAATACCTTGGCAACTTGTGGAATGAAGCCGGGGGAGCGAGTGGTACTTCAGGTGCCAAAATCTGCAGAATCCTTGGCCGTCTATGCAGCCTGCGTTCAGAGTGGATCAGTGATGGTTCCCGTGAACAAGGGCCACATAGCTGATGAGATAGATTACTTCGTTGAAGACGCTAAGCCCAAGCTAGTGATATGTGATCCCAAGAATAGGGATGGCTTACAATCAATTTGCGAGAATCACAGCGCTCAACTCGAAACACTGGATGCAGTTGGAGAGGAGAGTTTTGCATCTCTTGCGGCTCAGCAGCCCATGGATTTTTTGACGGTTGAACGATCGCTTGATGATCTGGCTGCCCTCCTTTACACTTCGGGAACAACCGGCCGTTCCGAGGGGGCAATGCTCACTCAGAGCTACCTACTCTCCAATGCCGAAATCTTGGTTGAAATGTGGCGCTTCATGCCCAGTAATGTGTTGTTTCATGCTCTGCCAA
>DPLM01000359.1 GCA_003541985.1 Deltaproteobacteria bacterium
GAAAGTGAGGACGTCCTTGAAAGTGGAATTGAAATTTTCGCTCAACCTCCTGGTAAGAAATTACAGAATCTTAATCTGCTCTCCGGTGGGGAAAAAGCGCTGACTGCCATCTCACTTGTCTTCGCAATCTTCTTGATCAAACCCAGCCCATTCTGTGTTCTAGACGAGGTTGATGCTCCCCTTGATGATGCTAATGTTATTAGGTTCAACCAACTCATCCGACGTCTAACGACTAATTCTCAATTTGTTATCATCACACACAATAAAAAAACGATGGAAATCGGCGATGCACTCTATGGAGTTACGATGGATGAACCCGGGGTCTCCAAGACAGTATCTGTCCAGTTCAAAGAAGCAGAACGCCTTAGTGCCTAGTGACTGGCTGAAAAAGAAGAAATTACTGTGACTGTCGAAATCCAATGGGAAAATGATATTCAAACACCAGATTGGGCCACTGAATTGATAACGGTCATGGAGTTTCTTCTTTCTAAATTATTCGGAAAAGAACGCACTGTTTCCGTCTACATCACTAACGCAGTTGAGATGCAAAAGATTAATGCTGAATATCGAGGAAAGAACAGCAGTACTGATGTACTCTCCTGGTCATATTATGAACAAGACCAATCATCAGTGTATGTTGGAGATCTTGCTGTGAGTTGGGATGATGTTTGCCAGCAAGCAGACACTAATGGATGGGATTCAAAGACTGAGATGATCAGAATATTGGTTCATGGCTGTTGCCATCTTTCTGGATTAGACCATGAGAAATCTAAAGATGAAGAGCTAGAAATGCTAGCCTTGGAGGAACAATTACTGACACAGCTTGGCCTACCTGGTTTATACGTTAACTCTTCGCTCTCCTAGAAACTTCATTTTCTGCGCTTTTCAGCAGGACTTTCATCGTTAACCTTGATAGATTTAGATGTTTTCTGTCCGTTACTTGTTCTTGAAAAGGCTCTTGGGCAACTTTGCGGTGCAGTTTTTAGAAATTGAAATTTTGTAGAGTGGAGGCTTGTTATGGCAGAGACGGGCGCAACAGAAATATATGATGTTCCACCCAACTTTAGGGATGCCCTGATTAATGAGGAACAATACCAACAAATGTATCAGGAATCTGTTGAGGATTCAGAGAGTTTTTGGGCCAAGCAAGCAGAACGAATGCATTGGTTCAAAAGGTGGGACAAGATAAAAGAAGTTGATTTCAATACAGCGAGTATCAAGTGGTATTTGGGTGGGAAAATTAATGTTTCCTACAACTGTCTTGATAGGCATCTTGACAGTCCAAGAAAGAATCAGGCTGCTCTCATCTGGGAATCTGATGATCCTACAAAATGTCGTACATACACCTACCAGCAGCTTTATAGAGAAGTCTGCCGTTTTGCCAATGTATTGAAAAAACATGGGGTTCAAAAAGGTGATCGGGTTGTCTTGTATATGCCTATGATTCCAGAACTCCCAATCGCAATGCTTGCTTGTACGAGAATCGGTGCGATCCATTCGATTGTTTTTGGAGGATTTAGTGCTGATGCCTTAAGAAACCGAATTGACGATTGTGCACCTACAGCTGTGGTGACAGCAGATGGAGGTTTCCGAGGAAATAAAGCTGTCCCCCTGAAGAGAAACTGTGATCAGTCAATGGAGGGATTCAACTACATTAAGAGTTGCATCGTTGTTAATCACTCAGGCACTACTGTAGAGATGAATTCCAATCGTGACCACTGGTGGCATACCGAGATCAATGGAACAGATATTTCTAGTGTCTGTCCTGCTGTAGAAATGGATTCCGAAGATCCTCTCTTCATTCTTTATACATCTGGGTCTACGGGGAAACCAAAGGGAGTGATGCACACTACTGGTGGTTACATTACCTACGCTTCCATGACTCACAAATATGTTTTTGACTACCGTGATGGAGAAACCTATTGGTGTACAGCAGATATTGGCTGGGTAACTGGCCACTCATACATCGTCTATGGCCCTCTCGCCAATGGTGCCAGTTCAGTGATGTATGAAGGTGTGCCGAACTATCCGGACTGGGGCCGTTTTTGGGATGTTGTCGAAAAACACCAAGTCAACATCTTCTACACTGCTCCAACAGCGATTCGAGCCATAGCGAAGGAAGGTGATGATTTTGTGAATAAACGTGACCTCCGTTCATTGCGCTTGCTGGGTACTGTAGGAGAGCCTATTAATCCAGAAGCATGGCAATGGTATCATCGTGTCGTCGGAAAAGGGCGATGTCCAATTGTGGATACCTGGTGGCAGACAGAAACAGGTGGGATCTTAATTACCCCATTGCCAGGTGCTACGAAGTTAAAGCCTGGTTCCGCAACGAAGCCATTCTTCGGAATCCAGCCCGTGATTGTTGATCCTCAAACAGGAACTAAGCTGGAGAATGCAGCCGAAGGAGCTCTCTGTATCAAGGATTCATGGCCTGGACAAATGCGTGGTGTTTATGGAGATTCTGAGCGTTTCTTCAATACCTACTTTATCCAATATAGGGGGATGTACTTCACAGGGGATGGAGTAAGGCGTGACGAAGACGGCTACTATTGGATTACTGGCCGCATTGATGACGTGATTAATGTTTCTGGTCACAGAATGGGGACAGCGGAAGTAGAATCCGCTCTTGTACTACATCATGATGTAGCAGAAGCAGCTGTTGTGGGCTTTCCACATGAAATCAAAGGGCAGGGTATTTACGCCTACGTTACTCTCAACAGTGGAGTTGAGACGACTGATACTCTACGGACTGATTTGGTCAAGCTGGTCCGCAAGGAAATTGGCCCAATTGCAACGATTGATGCGATCCAATGGGCTCCCGGCCTTCCCAAGACCAGAAGTGGCAAGATTATGAGGAGAATTCTACGTAAAATTGCTGAAAATCAAGTCTCCAGTATTGGTGACACCTCCACTCTCGCAGATCCCTCAGTTGTAGAAAACCTGATTGAGAATCGAGTTTCTACAGAAAAATAATAGAATTGCAGCTTTAGTTGCTTTCTATTATTTTTGTTGTTATTTCCTTCCTTTCTACGTCTCTTTTAGGGAGACGTATCCCGAACCAGCCTGAATTCAAGTCTAGGAGAATTACATGGAGGAGAATGTAGTAATTGTCGCCGCCGCAAGAACGGCAATTGGTAGTTTCAACGGTAGACTTGCTGGAATCAGTGCTGCTGACTTGGGAGCGATTGTGATTCGTGATCTCTTGAAAAAGACAAACCTTGCTCCAGAAGCCATTGATGAAGTTATTCTTGGTCAAGTACTAACGGCCAGTATGGGCCAAAATCCAGCTCGTCAAACTGTGATCAAAGCTGGATTACCACAGACAACACCTGCTTTGACAATTAACAAAGTTTGTGGGAGCGGCTTGAAAGCAGTCCACTTGGCTGCACAAGCAATCAAGTGTGGAGATGCTAATGTTATTATTGCTGGAGGCCAAGAAAATATGAGCCAAGCTCCACACGCTCTACCTAACTCAAGAAATGGTCAGCGGATGGGTGATTGGCAAATGACGGATACATTGGTCAAAGACGGACTTTGGTGCGCATTTAACGACTACCACATGGGAATCACTGCAGAAAATGTCGCAGATCATTATGGAATCAGTAGAGGTGAGCAGGATACGTTCGCATTGCGGTCTCAAAATTTTGCTGAAGAAGCACAAGCTACTGGTCGATTTCAAGAAGAGATTGTTCCTGTAAAAATTCCTCAGCGAAAAGGAAATCCGATTATTTTCCAGGACGACGAATTCATTCGCAAGGGAGCTACTATTGAAAGCATCCAAAAAGTTCGACCAGCTTTTAAAAAAGATGGTTCTGTTACGGCTGCTAATGCTTCGGGAATTAATGACGGTGCAGCCGCAGTAGTTGTAATGTCGGCTAGTAAAGCTAAGGAACTTGGACAAACTCCCCTAGCAACTGTAAAAGCCTATGCTAGCGCAGGAGTTGACCCAGCAATCATGGGAACTGGTCCAGTTCCATCCACAAAAAAGTGTCTTGAGAAGGCTGGTTGGACAATTGATGACTTAGATTTGATTGAAGCAAACGAGGCTTTTGCCGCACAAGCATTGGGAGTTGCCAAAGAACTCAGTTGGGATGATAGTAAAGTTAATGTAAATGGAGGTGCTATTGCTATTGGACATCCGATTGGTGCTTCAGGTTGCAGAGTATTGGTTACACTAATTCACGAAATGAACCGTCGAGACGCCAAAAAAGGATTAGCGACCTTGTGTATTGGAGGGGGCCTTGGCGTCGCAATAGCAGTAGAACGCTAAACAAACTTCAAAAGAAAATTGAGATTGATCAAAAGAGCTAATTTAAAGACAAGGTTGTATGAATCTAGAACGGAAAGTCATTGTAATTACAGGTGGTGGACGTGGCTTAGGACGCGCATTTGCTTCAGAACTTACAGACAAAGGAGCAAATTTAGCTCTTGTTGACTTAAACAAAGATGATTTAAATACCACGAAAGAAATTGCCTTTAGAAAAGGAGTTGAAGTTAAAACCTACGTCACTAATGTAACCAAAGAAGATGAGGTCATATCTCTTTTTAATCAAATCATAAAAGATTTTGGTCAAGTTGATGGGCTCATAAACAATGCTGGGATCACACGGGACGAACTCATTGTTCGTAAGAAAAAAATCAAAGATAACGCTGGTAACCTCATTGGTGACGAGATTCAAAAGATGTCCTTACTAAATTGGCAATTAGTCATTGACGTGAACCTAACAGGAGTTTTCCTGTGCGCCCGTGAGTTCTTTGAAAAGCAACTTCAATTGGCTAGCAAAGGTGTTTGCATCAACATTTCCAGTATCTCAAGAAATGGGAATATGGGCCAAACTAATTACACAGCAACAAAAGCTGGTGTAGCTGAAATGACGGTAACATGGGCCAAGGAAATGGCTCAACATGGAGTACGTTGCGCAGCGATCGCCCCAGGTTACATCAACACAGAAATGGTTGCTGCGATCCGTGAAGACGTTAAACAGAAAATCATCGATCAAGTTCCAATCCGTAGACTTGGTGAACCCGCAGAAATCGCAAGAACTGCTGTATTCATTCTAGAAAATGATTACATCACCGGTAGGGTCATTGAAGTTGATGGTGGATTAAGAATTTGATTTCCATAAATAAAAAATTTTTACACTCTTAACCAAATCGAGAGTAGAGAAATAAAGCATTACAGCCAAGCAATTCAAGATAGGATCTGCTCGATGAATACTCAGACTCAAGGGATAAATCAGGAAGAAATGCAGGAATTTTTTGGAAGTATGATTTCTAAGATGAACGAGCAAGGCTCTGATGTGGATCCGTTCGGAGCACTGAAATCCTTAAACCAAGTTGCCGAAGCTTGGGCGAAAAATCCTCAAGAACTGAATCAGTCCATGCAGAATTGGAGTCAGAAGATCAGCGAAGCAAATATGAGAGTTTGGGAAGATTTCGTAAACAAATCCAAAGCATCTGTTGAGAAAGGGGAGTTCGGTAAAATTCCAAAACTTGAAGAGTTACCTCATTTCAAATGGATCGAGGAATACTACAGGCTTTACGCTGAATTCCTCCAAGAAAGCATTCAGAAGACACCTCATGTCTCAGATCGGACGAAAGACAAGGCCAGGTTCTGGACAGAACAAATGGTAAGTGCGATATCTCCAAATAATTATTTCTGGACCAATCCAGGAGCTATCCGTGAATTCATTGATACAGAAGGGAAAAGTCTAGTCAAAGGATTTGAAAATTGGGTGAAAGACTTCCAAGATCAAATGCCACAAATGGTAGACAAGTCACCTTTTGAAGTCGGTAAAAATTTGGCAAACACTCCTGGTAAGGTAGTTTATAGAAATGACCTAATGGAATTAATCCAGTATGAAGCTAAAACTGATCAAGTACACCAGATTCCAGTACTGATAACCCCACCCTGGATCAACAAGTTCTATATTCTTGACCTAAACGAGAAAAAGAGCTTTGTCAGATATCTAGTGAACAATGGCTTCACAGTTTTCATGATTAGTTGGAAGAACCCAACGACAGAACTACGTAACACAAGTCTTGATGAATATATGTTAATGGGACCTGTTAAAGGAATGACCGTTGTCCAAGAAATCACTGGAGCAGAAAATATCCACGCCGTGGGATACTGTGTTGGAGGCTCTTTATTAGCAACCACAATGGGCTGGCTGAACAGCGCACAAAAAAAAGTCAAGAATCTTTTTACAAGTTTTACGCTATTGACTACTTTGGTAGATTTCTCTAAACCCGGAGATCTTGGGCTCTTCGTAGATGAAGACTCAATGAAATTCATTGAGAAGATGATGGCTGAGAAAGGCTATTTGGACGGCAAGCAGATGAGTAATACTTATCGAATGATGAAAGCAGATGGGCTGATTTGGAATTACGTGGTAAATAACTATCTTTATGGCAAAACTCCTCCTCCAATTGATATGCTTTTCTGGAATGAAGATTTCACGAGACTACCAGAAAAAGCTCACTCCTTTTACTTGCGAGAGTTCTATATCAACAACCATCTATGCCAAGGCAAACTAGAATTAGCAGGTCAGAAAATCAATCTTGGCGCAATCAATCAACCGCTGTATTCAGTTGCGGCTGAAAAAGATCACATTACCCCATGGGATCAGGTATTTAAAACGGGACTCAATACAAGTGGACAAGTACGTTTTGCCTTATCAACATCTGGTCACATCGCTGGAGTTGTTAATCCCCCTCTCAATCCTCCCAAACGAGCTTATTGGGCTGGGCCTGTCACTGAAACCGATTTAGATCCAATAATTTGGAAAAAAAATATCCAACAAATTTCAGGAAGCTGGTGGCAAGATTGGGTTCCTTGGCTGCAAGGTCAATGTGATGATAAAGCAGATGTACCTAGGATGGGCAGTAAAAGGTATAAGTTACTTGGAGATGCCCCTGGTTCATACGTAAAAGAGAAGTGATCAAATCATCATCGAGGACCAATTTCTTGTTTGAATTGGTCCCTGTGACTAGTACCAAATGTTTAATTGAGCAACCGTGCGCGTTCTTTCCAAAATTTTCATCATATTATTTCTAAATGCTGGGATAGTTCTCTCAAGTGATGAGGCAACAGTATCTAACTCCCAAATAACTTTTCTCAAATACTATCGCGAGGCCTATTACAATTTAAGACTGCTTGATTTAGAGTCTCAAATCAATGATAAACTTGAATTAGTTCAACAACCTGAGCGAAGTGCTATGGAAGCACTAGTCTCTTACAGTAAATTTGTGGTGAATTTAGAGAAAAATTTTGATGAGAAACACTACAAAGAATTTATTGAGAACATAAATGTAGTGATTGAATCTTTGGAGGTTTTATCAAGAAAAAAACCAAATAAAATAAGTTTGAAGCTTAATCTTGGACTACTTTACGGGCTTAAAGGAGGTGTAGCACTAGGTTACAAAAAGGACTATTTTGATGCTTACAGATTTGGTGTTAAAGGAGTCCAGTTGCTTGATAAGGTTTACAAGAATAATTCACAACTTGTAGATTTAGAGTTGAGTAAAGGTTTACTAAAACTAATGATTGCTCAGTCGACCTGGTATGTTCGTTGGCTAGCTCCGTTAATTGTTGAATCTGGTTCAATTTCAGAAGGAATTAACCATTTAGATAAGGTGGTTAAAGATGGTAAATATGTTTCAGATGAGGCATTACTTGCATATGTATTATTGTTATGGGGAGATGTTGACAATGATTATTTAAGTAAATCTCTGTCAGCACTAGAAAAATTTGTTGAAAATTATCCTGATAACATCCAAATTTACATTGCACTTGCTAGAGGTTTTTGGTTAGCTAATGAATACGAAAAATCAAATTTCTATGCACTTCAAGGAATGATCAGAATTCAAAGACATAACAGTATTTTCATCCGCAAACATGGATTAATAATACAATCTTTTCTACTATATTGGCATTACAGATATCTCACAGAAAAAAAAGAATGGTTCAAATTATTACGGAAG
>DPLM01000253.1:0-3880 GCA_003541985.1 Deltaproteobacteria bacterium
AGGCGATCAACCAAGTTGATACGCAACTTCATTCAATGTTGCTTCAGATGATAGTAGCCTCGAAGCCGGGGGGGGAGAAATGAATAGCCTGCATCAAATTTGGGGGGCTCCTTCGATAATGGCTGGAAAGTTTAGCTCAGAGTTTTATTCACCAAAATTTTTCAGCAGAGCCAGAGTACCCTATCCTTCAGCGGATCAATGCGGTGAGGTACTGCGACTGCGTGGGTGCTGGCAGATGGACTTTAAGAGATAAAGAATTTTACTAATTTGAATAATTTGGATAATCTATATTTTTAGAGACCCTCTTTAAACACTTGGTAGCTCCCAATATTATCTCAGTAGCTCCCAATATTATCTCAAGGGAATCATGGAGAGCTTCAACGCACAACAGCAGCAAACTCTTAGACTGCTGGCGACCGGATTACGGATTGATAAAATTGCAAAGACGCTTAGAGTCCACCGCTCAACGATCTGGCGCTGGCGACAAGATCCCGAGTTCATTGGCCAATGGAATCAAATTTTGAAGGATACTCGTGAGGAACAAACGCGGTCTTCGCTGGAACTTCAATAAGAAGCAATTAAAGCATTGAGAGGTTGCCTTCGCTCCGAAAAACGACATGGTGCGACTTCGCGCATCACTTTCGATGTTAAAAAAGGTCGAAAGCCTTAGTGTCGGATCGACTGATGTGGAGAAGGTCCAACGAGATCAAATTTAAGCGTTAAAGTACGGAGGATGTGTGAAATCTATGATGAAGGGTAGAAATGGAAGGAAATACTACGATGTCAAAATTAAAAAAGTTAAAAATCAGCAGTCTTTGAACGTAGGATTTCCTGAAGGCAGAATTGTATTACAGAATTCAGCATTCATTAGGTCTGCTGAGTCTAACGTAGCTCCACGTAACAGTGCATTGAACAGGTTAGCTCTTTTCAGGTCAGCTTTCTTTAGATTTGCCCTATAAAGATTGGCTTTGTACAAGCTGGCTTTATATAGAATTGCCTGACTCAAGTCGGCTCCAGGTAGGTTGGCTTCACTTAGATCAGCTTCATGAAGTTCAGCTTTGCGCAGGTTGGCGTTACTCAGGTCGGCTCCTCTTAGATCACATCGGGCACATTTGTTAGTTGCCCGGAGCTTATCTAAATCTGCTTGCTTGTAAGCCAATACTGGAGTGGTTAACAGCACGATGGTGAACGGAAGCAGAACTAACTTTTTCATAAGTCAGCAGTCCTTATTATTTTTTCCACCCTCAGGGTCAATGGTATTGCAAAGGGTAGCTCCTCTCATTGAAGCTCGATAGAGATTAGCCTTGCGCATATCGGCACCATCGAGGTTAGCCTCATTCAAATATGCAGCTACAAGAAGGGCTTCCCGAAGATCTGCCGCCCGAAGGTCAGCTTCTCGGAGATCAGCTTTTTGTAGGTTTGATTTACGCAGATTGGTTCGAGACAAGTTAGCTTTGGAAAAATCGGTCTCGCTCAAGTTAGCCTCACGCAGAGTGGCCTCGCTCAAGTCCGCCCAACTCAAGTTAGCCTGACTCAAATTGGCTTCAGCCAAGTTGGCCCCTTTTAGGTTGGCTCCAAAGAGAATTGCTCCTGAAAGGTTTGCTTCTGAAAGATTTGCTTCTGAAAGATTTACATTAGTCAGGTCGGCTCCTTGCAGCTTAGCACCAGTCAAGTTGGTGCTTTTGAGGCTGGCTCCCATCAACAAAGAGCCACCCAGATCAGCGTCACTCAAATCACATTTTACACATTCACTAGTGCTTCGGAGCCTCTCCAAATCTTCTTCCTCATACCCAAAAGATTGCGTTGCAAGCAGTGCTATTAAAAGTGTCAGCATGATTTGATTTCGCATTGATCAGCAGTCCCTGTTAGTTATATGACGTCAGGCATTCCTTTTATCCAAGGGTAGGAAGTGACTGGGGGTCAATCGTCTCTGGTGAAGTACTATTTAACATAAAAAAACTTACGTCAGGTGGGTGTGAGAGAGTTGGCTCTTTTCGATGGACGAGCCAATTGGAGTAGTGGGCATCTTTGGACAGTGCCGGAGTTCAATCGAGTATTTAGTCAATTGATCGCACTTAGGTGGATTTTGGAAGATCAGAAATATCTACAGAGGCTAGAGCTTCTTGCAATAGTTCGCGTCGCTTTTGTTCTGGATCATGAAGATCACTGACCATTGATTCAATCAATACCCGATAATAATGCCGGTCTACGAAGGTGCGTCCATGCTGGATTTCTTCAAAGCGATGGCGCTGGTATGCTCTGGAATGGGGAAGTTCTAAATATTTGCAAGTGTCCAGATTCTTTAGCACGGAAATCTCTTGAGCTGGGTAGTGATAACTGATTGTTACTCGTATTCTAGATGAGAATGACGCTTACAAAAGCCATCCAAACAACCCTAGGAGGGTTGCATCCATCTTGGTGAGAACTTTAAGGAACTAGTATTCACTAAAGTTAATAGACACTTTATAATTTGTCTAGTAGTTGGGAAGGAATTGGAAGGGCGGAGGTAGCCTTTGAGGACGTTTTACCTAAATGAAAGTTAGGTCTCTATAATTTAACTGGCAGTGAAAAGGTGGTTGTACGATAACAAAAATACTATGTGTAGCCGAAACATATGCCCGTGTCCCACAATTTGGGAAACCCCTATTTAATTAGAGAATCAGAGGACCTGTTTTTATCTAGATACTGCTCTAGCCCAGCTCGTGTTACGTACAATGTTGGCTGGACAGGTTCATCGGATGGATCTTCTTTAGATGTAGGAGAAATACTTAGTGGGTTAGGGTGTTGAAGCTCGATTTCCTCAGTTTCACCAGAACCATCCTGATCAACCACTCTCAGGCCTTTCAAATCATGATTACCTTTTTTCAAACGGAGGTATAGCTGCTCTTTGGATGGATCTGTCAATTTTGCACAAACTGGCATGTCCATTTCACCAGAGACCTCACCCATACCAGTCCAAGTAGAAGCTGCACCAGCCTCAGTATCTTTGACCACCTGCTTATTATCAGGAACTCCGGGACAAAACATCCAAACTTCATCACAGTTCAGCACCACTTGCGCTTCGCTTAGACCTGTGTGCTTAACTGCTTCAAGCATAGTCAAATATGTTTCCCCTAATTCACGATGATTCATAGGAATCTATATTTATAAAAATTTTACTCCCAGTTCAATTCCTGATTTTCATTAAAGTGATAAAAAATATTTCTTACTAAAATGTATCTACTATGCTTCTCACCAAAAGCTTACTTTTCAAAGCTGATAGCGTCATCGGCTTCTCAGTAGTGACTTGAATTTCTATGGGATGGTCCGGGCAAAGGTGAACGAAGTTAGCACTAAACGCCGCGTCTAACCCCTTTATCTCAAGCCAAACCCACAAGGCTGGAGTTGCGCTGGATATGGTTACATTGTAACCAATATCAGTTTTTTTGGCAGAGGTCTTAATTTGAGGAGCATGTAGCTCGAGATGCTTAGGTCTTGAAAGGAGAACAAGATTTCTGGAGATAGACTTGTCAGAGTCATCAACGAATAATTCTAGCCACACTAACAAGTTTCTTTTGCCATATTTAGCAATCAGGCTAGAGAGATCTAGCTTCTTGACACAGGCATTTGTTCTAGCAAGAGTTCTGGCATGTTTACTACCTTCAGTTAGGACAGCGCCAGCAAGATCAGTGACTTTCCAAGTAGCGTTTACATTGAATTCTTTTTGGTTGTCATTGGTCAGATGGATCTCAACAGTGCCATCTTTACCGCTTTCTAACCCGCTAATTATAAGCGGAGCAAAGAATTCCTTGGCCATATAATGAAGTGCTTTCCAACGGCCGTGGTAGTCAATTGAGCTCCAACTCGCAACAGGCCAACAGTCATTTAACTGCCAATAAAG
>DPLM01000253.1:4191-4357 GCA_003541985.1 Deltaproteobacteria bacterium
ACAGTCATTTAACTGCCAATAAAGTGTGCCCATGCCGCGAGGCATACTGCGTCGCCAATGCTCACAGGCGTATTTGATAGCCATTCCCTGTAGAATTTGTGAAACAAAGAGAATATTATCAAAACCGAATGGTAACTTAAACCAGTCAAGCATGTATTGCATGATT
>DPLM01000248.1 GCA_003541985.1 Deltaproteobacteria bacterium
CACGCAAGGAATCCACCATCTACCACCGCCAATTGCCGAAGGCCGGCTGTCTTCAGTGTCCAGTAAACTCGAGCTGCTGCGCCAAAGTCACTGTAGGAATTGCCTTTGTGCAGGACTACCGTCGGGGTGTCTGCTGTCAGACCGAGGCCTTGAACGAGGGTGGTTAATTGGCTTTGAGAAAGGAATTTACCGGGATTCTCAGCAGGCCCCCGCCAATTTCCGTAGGGTGAAGAGAGTGCTCCAGGGATATGACCGGCATTGTAGGAACTATCTGGATCAGGTGCATTTGGTGGACGGATGTCAATGATGGCGACAGCTTCTGAGTGAGCTTGGAGTATTTGATTTAACTCATTGGCTGAGAGCAACGGCTTCCAGCTGGAGACTGGATTAGCAAAAGCGAAGCTACTAGCTAGAACCAGCAGTAAAGTAGAGAAAAGAGAGCGTATGTTCATGTTAGTTCTCAGTGAAAAAATCAAAAATAGACCAATTGATTACAGAAAAGTTATGCATGATTTGAAGGTAGATAACTATTAGCCTCCAATGCTCCTTTGAGAAGACTGCTGAGACTGAATTTCCCTGACACATTGATAGAGATTTTCTAACTTGGAGTCATGAATTTGAGCCTTGCGAAGGTACTGAATCGTTTGCTTTAGGTACTCAACACATGGACCCCGTTTCCCTTTGGCTGCCAGAATTCGTTTCCCTTTGGCTTCCACCTGCATTGTGGGGCAGACGTATTTGGGATGATCCAGTCTGACGACGAAGGCAACCGCTTCAAAGCTCCCTGTCGCTGATTCAACACGAATCCATCGTGGTTCATAGGCCTCCGTGATCATCTCCCTTTCCCAAATTTGAACCAGTTGGGTGTCTTTCAGCTTCGGAGGAATCCGCAATGCCCGACCAATACAGGACCCACCTGGTTCAAGTCCGAGGACTAATCCTGGGAACTCCTTGGTTCCTCGATGCTCCGTACTCCAAAGACAAAAACTTCGATGGAATCCTTGAATTGTAGCCAGAATTGATTGATCAAAGGAAATTTCTGGATTCCACATCAAAGATCCATAGGCAAAAATCCAAATTTCCTGGTCAGGAGGTCGCTGATTCAGAATGCTTTGGAGAGAGAAGTTCACTGGAGTCACCACAAAAATTTATGAATAAGATAGGTTTTTCAGCATTGTTGATCAGGTGTCGTTTGAGCAAGATTTCTACTTTTGAAGGATACTGCAACTCTGGTTGAATTGTCACTTTCATCATCAGGAGGGCTAGATCTCTCTATTTTGATTTAGTATAGCGGTCCTGAGACAGAGAAGTCTACACGACCGCTATTCGCATCGTTGATCTGGTCAGCCGATATAACCCATTGTTCCTGGGATAGCTGGCCTCTTCGAGTGCTCCTGTATCCACGTCATAAATGAAGCCGCACACATTGACGGCATCGGATCCACTGGTAGGAATCCACGGATGATTCAGGATTTTCGAGATACCTCTCCGGACATCTCACTCCAAGCATTCGATGTTCTTCTCGTCACGTTGTACTTCGAGCGGTTCGATGGCTCCGCGGAAAGCGTGAAATTGAGCAGGGTTCGATGCACATTTTTCACAACTTGTGAAAGCATGACCCGTTGCCTGACCAAGCAGTTTTTCAGCCGCAGGATCACCTTCTAGTACTTGCTTTAAGTAGATTATCTGTGAACGCAAGCATACCGCAGTGCGTATGATGAATCAGATGGTCTCGTTGGTGTTGAGTAAGTGATGTGAGATGATCAGGCATCGAATTGCATCGTCACTCACAACCCCACCTACATTACAGATAATATGTACATAACCTGTCTGAAGACCAAGCAGATTCTCGACGTCGAGCCGGGCGTCTATCCAAGCTACTACCACAATTTGCTTGGATGGTTGGATAGGTTGTTTGCTAGGTTAGGAAGGCTTGTGGATTACCTGCCCACTGGAATATTGCCTATTATTTTCCAGAAACTGGTCTGTCATCGAACTAACCATTTTTCGTCTCCTTGATTTGCTGGGACATCAGATGTTGCCTTGATCCAGACTGTCCCAGAAGCGAGATCAAGAGGCAGTGCAGAGTCTTCGATCGGCTTCCATTTCTGACCATTTGAATTTTTCTACCTGATTTTCAACGGTTATCCTCGCCTCATCGTATTCTCACCAAGCCCCCACTGGCTTCAGGCCTCAGCTTTCTGCACAATCAGGTTCAACTGGAGAGATCGGGCCAGCGTTTGAAACACCACACAGTAGCGCTCGGTCAGTTTGAGTAATGAGTCGATACGCTCCTGAGGCTCTGAGGTCTCGAGTTCAAAGCGCAGACGAATTTCCTGGAATCCTACAGGAGCCTCCTTGGCAACCCCCAGTGTCCCCCTAAAGTCGAGATCTCCTTCTGCTGTGACCAGGCCATTCTGCAGTTGGAAATCGATGGCAGTGGCTACCGCCCGCAGGGTCACCCCCGCACAGGCAACCAGTGCCTCGAGTAACATGTCGCCAGAACAGGCCTGCAGGCCTGTTCCTCCGGTTGCCGGATGTAGTCCGGCCTCCACCAGAGACCGACCCGTCTCAACTCGACAGGTGATGCCCTCACCCAGCAGACCCTGGGCACGGAGGGTCATAAGAGCAGCTTGGGGTTGCTCCTTGTAACGCACCTTCAGCGGGGCCTGCAGAGTTTGTAGTTCTTGTGCATTCATAGTTTCCTTGAGGAAGATTGAATTGGCCGATGGATCAGGCCGATAGAGTAGATTTTTCATGAGCTTGAGCAGCCTGGTTCAATTCTGCCAGCAGTTTCGAACGCCATTCCAGGAATAGGGAATCCTGGCGCTGACGAGGATGCTCAAGATACACAGGGAAGCTGGATTTCACACGCCCAGGTTGGGGTTGCAGGACAACTATCCGATCTGCAAGGAAGAGTGCCTCCTCGATGTCATGGGTGACCAGGATCAGGGTTGGTCGTTGGTCCACCCAGAGCTTCAGGAGGTGTTCCTGTAGATCGTGGCGAGTCAGGGCATCCAGCGCAGAATAGGGTTCATCGAGCAGCAGGACCTCCGGCTGTCCGACCAAGGCTCGGGCCAGAGCTACTCGCTGGGCCTGTCCTCCGGAAAGTTCCTTGGGCCAGCGCTGGCTAAGAGTAGCTAACCCAACCCGTTCAAGGACCCGCTCGACACGTTGGTTCTGTTCCTCGATAGGCAAGTGTCGAATGCCAAAAGCAACATTCTTGGAAATTGTCAACCAGGGCATCAACCGTGGTTCTTGAAAGACCACGCCGATTTCTGGGCGTGGTGCGAGGACGGTCGTCCCGTCTAGCAGGATGGAACCTGCCGTGGGTTGATCCAGACCTGCGATCAGGCGCAGCAGCGTGCTCTTGCCACAACCAGAACCACCCACTATGGCCAGGATTTCTCCCTGCTTCACCGAGAGGGAAAAATCAGCGAGCGCCAGGAATCCATTCGGATAGCGTTTCTGGAGTTTACGGATATCAAGCATGGTTTTCTCCTGTCTGAAAGCCATCCTGCCAGGAGAGCCAGCACCCTGCCAGGAGAGCCACAAGCCAGTCGGTCAACTTGCCGAGTAGGGCAAAGATCACAATGGCCCCCAGAATGACAGCTGGACGACCCGTTTGTTGGCCATCAATCAGGAGGTAACCTAAACCGTATTCGGCTCCCATAAATTCAGCAGCAACTACAAACATCCAACCCAGTCCTAGCCCCGTACGCAGCGAGACTAGATATGTAGGCAGGGTGGCTGGCAGCAAAATGCGCAGGATCAACTCGTGATGTTGAAATCGGAAACTTTGTCCGACTTCAACGAGTTTACGATCCACGCTTCTGAGCGCATCCGACAAGGATAGGTAGATTGGAAAGAAAACCCCCACAGCAATCAGGACTACCTTGGAGGTTTCAAAAATACCAAACCAAAGAATGAACATCGGCACCCAGGCAATTGAGGGAATACTGCGCAGGGCCTGAAGAGTAGGGTCCAGCAGTTGTCGGACCAGTGGCCAATAGCCGGAGAGAGAGCCCAATACGGTACCGGTAAGAGTTCCAAAGACAAAGCCAAGGAACACCCGCTGGAGGGTATTGGCAATGTGGGTGGGCAACTCTCCGGATTGCACAAGATCCCAAAGTGTGTTCAGGATCGTGCTGACCGTGGGCAGAAGCCGGTCACTGGACCAGCCCTGTACAACGGCAATTTCCCAACCCAGGGTAAGTGTAACGGGTAGCAATAAACCAATCAGCCACGTCTCCCCCGTTTTCTTCCAGCGATTGGGAGATTCTATAGTTTCTTTGCCGCCTGACCACTGAGACTGCTTATCAGGCGGTGTGGTCGGCAGTGAGCTTTCCTGGTTCATTGAATCCCCAATTTGTTAGTAAAGGAGTTGTCAATCAGTGCATCGGCAACGGCGACAACATTCACACTGGCTGAAATCACTCCAGCCTGTTGCAGAGCCAAGCCAGCCTCGACGATTGTTTTACGTTTTGGAGCATCCAAAGTCGCAGAAGAGAGATCTGTGCGCTGACCTAGCTGTAGGGCAGCAACAGCCTCCGTTTGCTTTGCCTGAATAGAAAAGATCCGGCGTAGTTCTTCGGGATGCGCTAGCGCGTAGCTGCGACCACGTTCATAGACTTGCAGAACACGCTCGACCAAGTCGGGGTGCTCCTTGGCGAAGTCCTCACGGGTGTTGAGAATGCCTAGTGTATTCAGGTCTGCATTGCGATAAAACAACCGTACTGTGTCGTTGAGTTCAGATTGAGCCATCATTGGATCAAGGCCAGCCCAGGCGTCTACGTCCCCATTTTCCAGTGCCATTCGTCCATCCTGATGCTGTAGCAGAACCACACGGAGATCCTTTTCTGTAAGCCCGTGGTCTATGAGTGCTCGGATCAGGAAGATGTGCGGGTCTGTGCCCCGAGTTGCAGCAACCCGCTTCCCTTTGAGGTCAGCAACAGTCTGGATTGAGGAATTCTTAGCTGTTACCAGTGCAGTCCACTCTGGCTTTGAATACACGTAGATCGACTTGATCGGATTGCCATTGATGCGTCCCAGCAAGGCAGCAGCACCAGCCGTTGAGCCAAAATCGACACTGCGGCTGTTGAGAAATTCCAGAGCCTTATTGGAGCCCAGGGAACGTACCCAGCGAATCTGAATGCCTTCAGCTGCAAACTCCTCTTCCAACCATTTCTTGTCACGCAGTAGCAGGCTGACTGGATTGTAGTAAGCGTAATCAA
>DPLM01000117.1 GCA_003541985.1 Deltaproteobacteria bacterium
GCAGATGAAAGATAACAAGTTACTGAAAGTACTGGAAAAATGCAATCCTAGTACTTTTTTGACAAATTACCCTAGTAAATATACTTTGCTCTCCAAATCATTTCTTCGATTAACTGATTTTTATGAACACTTCGCAGATGAAATTAGGGCAAGAATTCTTGAAATTTGCACTTGAGTGTCAGGCCTTCAAGTTTGGAGAATTTTCTCTAAAAGATGGTAGTACATCTGATATTTTTTTCGACTCCTCAGCTTTCAACTCTGGAAACCAACTCAGAAAGCTTTCCAGATTTTTGGCTAAAGCGATCAAGCTAGAAATCCCAGAATGTAATTTGATCTATGGTAGTGCTTACAAGGGAATTCCATTGGCTTGTGCTGTATCCATAGAGTTGGCCGAACTTCGAGGTAAGGACGTTGGTTATCTATTCGATCGTAAAGAGAAGAAGCAACATGGAGATGGGGGAAGCTTTGTCGGTAAAGTTCCGACCAATAAAGATATTATAGTTTTTGTAGACGATGTAATTACGAGTGCATCGACCAAGATCACTGGAATGGAAAAAGTCCTTAAGGCTTTTGATGTTAAATTTGAAGCGATTATAGTTGGAGTTGATAGACGTTCTCCAAATGGTCTCCCTGTTGATCAGGTACCCGTTTACTCACTGACCACATTACAAGATGCTAGAGCATTTCAATCATCAATATGCGACAACCCATGAGTAAATTGATTGTAGCATTGGATGGTATGGATCCTAGAATGGCTTTACAGATAGCAAGTGAATTAGTCCATTTACAAGCAAATGGGTTGTGGGGTTTTAAAATTGGTCACTCTCTGACTTTCACAGGTGCTCAATGGATTGATCAACTAAAAAAAACAGGAAAAGTATTTGTCGACCTAAAACTCTATGACATTCCCAGCACAGTTGAAAAAGCCGTCGACTGGCTTGCGAGTTTAAATGTTGATCTAACAACTGTGCATCTCTCAATGGGCCGATCAACACTGGAAAAAATTGCTGATAGAGGAGTAGGAATTCTAGGGGTTTCTCTCTTAACTTCTGCAATTCCTGATGAATGCAAAAGGATTTATGGAGGATCTCCTACTGAAACCCTACTCAAGCTTTTCAGAGAATCTAACAATACTGGAATTACTGGTGTTGTCTGTTCTCCACAGGATTTACATCTTCTTGACTTAATAGATCCTGATAAAAATCTGTTACGAGTTTGCCCGGGTATTAGAGAGATTAGAGAGGATAGAGAGGATCAAAAACGTACTATGACACCTGCAGAAGCAGTATCGGAGGGGGCCAATTTTTTGGTAGTAGGAAGGCCAATTGTAGAGAAGAATGATTACGTGCGAGCGGCTCATATCATTTTGAATGAAATCAGCCGCGTCGATCAGGGGATTGCGGACATATAGGATTGAGGGCGCCCAATTATCAGTTTACGTGATGAACTTGGCCTCCTGCGCGGAGATTTATATTCAATCGTATTCCCGAATCGTCCAACATTCTTCCGTATTGGTCTTTTTAGGGCAATGCCTTTTGCTTTGTTACCCTCTATTTGTGACATCTCAAAAATTAACCGTTGTGCTTCCATGCTTACAGCGGAAAACTGGTCTACCTGATTTTGGGCATCTGTGGTCTGTCCCATGACTCCAGTTTGCAGCCCAACTAGAATAGTAGCCACTAATAATGGCTTTCTCAGGAGATTAATTTCCATGGAAAGTTTCAACATGGCTGTAACAGTTGTGTTGATGGCCTGTAACTAAGGCCTTAAAAGTTATCTCTTCATATTCACCAGATCCGTGATCATTTCATCAGTTGCGGTGACAGTCTTCGCATTTGCTTGAAAAGCTCTTTGCGATTCGATCATTTTCACAAATTCTAGAGACAAATCCACGTTGGATTGCTCAAGACTCTTGCTACGCACCTCTCCGAATCCTGGTGTTCCTGGTTCACCTGCAACCTTTTTACCTGCTCCAAGGGATTCCTGAAGCATGTTATCGCCAATCTGCATCAGTTTGCCAGGATTGTCAAATTTTGTCAGGATCAGTCTGCCTACTGGCCTACTATAACCTGTATCAAACACTCCATTAACTGTGCCATCTGGTTCCACAAAGATATTTTCAAGTTGTCCAGAAGGATTACCATCTGCGTTGGCTTTGCTAACTGAGTATTGACCTGCAAATTGTGTCAAGCCATCGAGCCCAGTTCTTGGATCTGTGGGATCATCAGGATTGTAGCCATCACCCAAGTGAACACCAAGTACGACTGGTGTTTCTCCATTGAACGGCACTGCGAACTGAGGAACTCCTGTTTCCGGATCAACAGGTTGTGGAACTAGTCTGGGTGGGCCCGATGGAAGAGGATTTCCTTGAGCGTCTACCCCTCCAGGTTGAGCTTCAAAGCTACCACTTGTTGCTGCGATCAATTTGCCATCTTCAGTGAATTGTAGAAATCCTCCACCGACAGCAATTTGATTTCCTGGCATCTGCCCGATAGAACCACCATCGAACATGAGGTAGTACTCCCACTGGTTAA
>DPLM01000015.1:0-3549 GCA_003541985.1 Deltaproteobacteria bacterium
ACCACCAAATTGAGCCTTACCGCCAAGAGGTTGCTGAGTCACCAACGAGTACGGACCAATTGAGCGAGCATGAATCTTCTCGTCCACCAAGTGGTGCAGCTTCATGATGTAGGCATAACCGACTGTGACTTTCTGGCTGAAACGCTCTCCGGTTAATCCATCATGAAGCCAGACTTGCCCAGAGTGATTTAACTCTGCCAAATCAGCCATCCGGTGAATGTCATTCTCCGTTGCCCCATCAAATACAGGAGTTGACATATGGATGCCTACTTTATAGCGCTTCATGAACTCAAGAAACTCGTCATCACTCATCGCTTCCAAGTGCTCCTGAGCAACTTTGGACTCGTAGATTTGATTGATGAATTCACGCAGCTTCTTGATAGGTTGCTGCTTCTCAAGCATTTTTTCGATTTTGCTACCCAATCCCGAAGCCACACGTCCAAGGTGTGTCTCTAGGACTTGGCCAATGTTCATTCTGGATGGCACCCCAAGTGGGTTGAGTACGATGTCCACTGAAGTTCCATCTTCCATGTAAGGCATGTTTTCGATGGGCTGCACTGTGGAGACAACACCCTTATTGCCGTGACGGCCAGCCATCTTGTCACCGACAGAGAGCTTGCGCTTGGTGGCGATGTATACCTTGACCATCCGAATCACACCCGGAGGCAGATCATCACCCTTGGACAACTTTTCACAACGATCCTCAAAGACGTTGTCCATCATTTCTTTCTGCTGCAACGCATTGTGGATCAGCGTCTGAACCTTGTTGTTGGTCAAGGTGTCTTCCATCTGCATCTCATCAATAGCCCCACGCATAAAGGGAACTTTCTCAATCGCTTCACGAGTCAGTTCTGTTCCCGCAGGAACCAACACATCACCCTGCATGTTACGCAGATCTTCTCCAAGAGCTTGCCCGCTGGCAATTGAGCAGACTCGATCCAGCAGGTTCTTGCGGATAATGCGAACCTCATCCTGATGATCCTTCTCATAGCGGCGCAGCATGTCCTTTTCGATCTGACGAGTCCGTTCATCTCGCTCTACCCCCTCGCGGTTGAAAACAATCACGTCGGTGACGACACCCTCCATACTCTGTGATACACGCAAGGAGGTGTCTCGGACATCACCTGCTTTCTCACCAAAAATCGCTCGAAGCAGTTTTTCTTCGGGATTGAGCTGAGTTTCTCCTTTCGGGGTGACCTTGCCAACTAGAATATCTCCCGGACGGACGTAAGTGCCAATTCGAATAATTCCACTCTCATCCAGGTTTCTCAGCGCCTCTTCACTTACGTTAGGGATATCACGTGTGATCTCTTCCTTACCGAGTTTCGTATCGCGGGCAACGGTATCGAGAACATCAATATGCACAGACGTGTAAACGTCCTCATGCAATAAGCGCCGTGAGACAGTAATGGAATCCTCAAAGTTGTAGCCATTCCAAGGCATGAAAGCGATTCGGATGTTCTGTCCCAGTGCCAACTCACCATTCTCTGTAGAAGCTCCGTCAGCAATGATGTCACCCACTTTCACATAGTCACCCTTCTTGACAAGTGGGCGCTGATTGATGCAGGTGTTTTGATTACTACGTCGGTATTTGATCAAATGATAGATGTCGACATTATTTGGCACGATGGTGTCGACACTTGACAGGTCCACATCTGCTTGGATCACAATGCGGGAAGCATCACTACTATCGACGACACCAGTTCGTCTAGCGATGGTACAGGTTCCCGAGTCCAATGCTCCTTGATGTTCCATACCTGTTCCAACCAGTGGAGCCTGAGGCTTTACCAGCGGCACTCCCTGACGCTGCATGTTGGAACCCATCAAGGCTCGATTAGCATCATCGTGCTCGAGGAATGGAATTAGCGAAGCTGCTACTGATACAAGCTGGATCGGTGACACATCGATGTAGTCAATCTGGTCTTTTGGCACCATGCTGAATTCACTTCCCACCCTGGCAGTAACAAAGTCATTGGCCAAGTTACCCCCTTCATCAATCACAGCATTTGCTTGGGCAATCTTATAGCGATCTTCCTCAGTTGCTGAGAGGTATTCAATACTATCAGTAATCTTGCCCTGCTCTACTTTGCGATAAGGAGTTTCGAGGAATCCGTAAGAGTTGACTTGAGCATAGGTAGCCAGAGATGCAATCAATCCAATGTTTGGTCCTTCCGGTGTTTCGATCGGGCAGATCCGTCCGTAGTGGGAGGAGTGTACGTCACGCACGTCGAAACCGGCGCGCTCACGGGTCAAACCACCTGGACCCAATGCACTGAGTCGACGCTTGTGCGTGATTTCTGACAGAGGATTGGTTTGGTCCATGAACTGCGATAGCTGACTGCTACCAAAGAATTCATGAATTGCCCCAGCAACTGGCTTAGCGTTGACGATATCGTGCAACATCATCGTCTCGGCATCCTGCAGAGACATTCGCTCCTTGATCGTTCGCTCCATCCGGATCAGTCCAATCCGGAACTGGGTTTCCAGCAATTCTCCGACACTGCGAACTCGACGATTGCCAAGATGATCGATATCATCAATAAAAGTGTAAGCATTACCTTCACGGAGTAGCAACAGATACTTCACCGATTCCAGAATATCCCGGTGAGTCAGAACTACCTTATCAAGGGGCTCTTCTAGTCCTAGCTTCTCATTGATTTTGAGTCGACCAACCTGAGACAAGCTGTAGCGGTCTTCACTGAAGAAAAAGTTTTGCAGCATATTTTGTGCTGCGTCCAGAGTCGGAGGATCTCCCGGCTTCATCTTTTTGTAAAGTTCAATCAGTGACTGCTCCGGAGAGATGGATCGATCTAATTCTAGAGTATCTCGGAAGCTAGGGCCCGCTGTAGTTGGTGGCGAAATATAGAGGAGGGCAACTTGCTGGACTTTCTTCTCCAAAAGACGCTTGATAAGCTCTCCGGTAACCATGCTGTTGCATTCCGCAATTTTCTGATCGTCTGCATAAACGTCACGAGCTAGGAAGCGCCCACGAATCTCGTTGAAGTTTGTCTCTAATCGACTCACTCCAGCTTTTATCAAACGATTGAGGTTACGACGATGAATACGCTGGTTCGCTCGAACCAGAACCTCACCCGATTCACTAAGAATGTCTTGTGTCGCTTTTTGGTCCAGTGTGACCTGCTCATCGACCAGACGGTAGAAGGTTTGCTCCTCAACTGGAGTTTCTAAGTTTTCACAGGCACTGATATCTAAAGTCTCTGCAGGATAGAACAATTCCAGTAGCTGCTCATCAGTATAGCCTAGTGCTCGCAGTAGCACAGTTGCGGGAAACTTGCGGCGGCGGTCAATGCGCGAATAGAGCAAATCTTTAGCATCAAATTCAAAGTCCAACCAAGAACCACGATAGGGTATTATTCTAGCATTGAAAAGTAGCTTCCCCGAGGAATGGGTTTTACCTCTATCGTGATCAAAGAACACGCCCGGCGATCGGTGCAATTGAGACACTATAACCCTCTCGGTTCCATTAATAACGAAAGATCCGGTATCAGTCATGAGAGGGATTTCTCCCATGTAAACTTCTTGTTCCTT
>DPLM01000015.1:3848-3995 GCA_003541985.1 Deltaproteobacteria bacterium
TCCCATGTAAACTTCTTGTTCCTTGACTTCTTTCGGCGTTGGTGTAGCGGATTCTTTGTCCATTATCACCAGTCTGACCTTCGCCCGCAAAGCTGCTGCAAACGTGAGCCCCCTTTGCTGGCACTCTATTACATCGAACAGCGGACT
>DPLM01000391.1:0-485 GCA_003541985.1 Deltaproteobacteria bacterium
CAGATCAATGACCCAGATCTTTGTGCACGCTACACTGTATTTCGGATCAGAGACGTCAAAATTCGTCCTTCTCCATTTTGGATGCAGCAGCGCTTGAGACAGAGCGGAATGCGCCCTATTAATAACATTGTTGATATTACCAATTATGTGATGTTGGAGCTTGGGCAGCCCCTGCATGCTTTCGATTACGAAGTGCTAGTGCAACGTAGTAGTGGCATTCCAACCATCTGTGTGCGTCGAGCCCAACCGGGAGAAGTGTTGATAACTCTTGATGAAATCGAGCGCAAGCTTGATCCAGAAATGTTGTTGATTACAGATGAGCAGGGAGCGATTGCCATTGCTGGTGTGATGGGTGGGAATAATACGGAAGTGTCCGAAACAACAACGGATATCTTGTTAGAAGCAGCTCACTTTGAATTTCTGAACAATCGACGTACCTCTCAACTACTAAAGCTCAAAACGGAAGCTGCAGAGCGGTTTGGTAA
>DPLM01000391.1:882-2679 GCA_003541985.1 Deltaproteobacteria bacterium
CTTGCTGGCGGAACGCTGGAGCCTGTCGTTGGGGACCTCTACCCGAGAAGACCTGAGTCAGCTAACATTGAACTGCACTCAGGCTATATTGAGCGGATCCTAGGAATCCGGATGTCAGAGGCAGAGGTTGTTCGGATCCTTGAAGCATTGGAATTCAAAGTTGCTACAAAGCAAGAAATCTATCAGGTTCAAGTACCCGCCCATCGTCAGGATGTGCGGATTCCAGCAGATCTGGTGGAAGAACTCGTACGCATCCATGGTTACAACCGACTTCCCCCTACAAGACTAGCAGATGAATTGCCACCGCAACGAGAAAACTTTAAATTGAACGGAGTAGAGAAAGTCCGTGATCTGCTGGTGGGAGCAGGGCTAGATGAGGTGATTACCTACTCACTGAACAGCCCCGTTGATGAAGCCAAGCTGCGCTTACAGCCAGATGTGAGCCAGATTACACAGATTGGCTTGCTAAACCCCCTCTCTCAGGAGCGTAGTCATCTTCGTCAGACCTTGCTAGTGGGCTTACTTCAGACAGCACGTGAAAACCTACGACTATTGTCTCGAATTCAGATTTTTGAGGTAGGAAGTGTATTCTTACCTCAAGAGGGAGAAACCCTGCCAACTGAACCTCGCAGAATAGCGACGTTGCTGACAGGCCCTCGACAAGTTGATGCCTGGCACCCTGATCAGGCAACAACTGGCTATGATTTTTATGATATCAAGGGTCGCCTGGAGATTTTGTTGGAAGGCCTGCATTTACAATCCGAGATTAGCTGGAGGCAATCCGATAGCTCACCTTATCACCCAGGTCGCTGTGCTTGTCTTCATCTCGGTGGAGAGATGTTAGGCTACATCGGAGAACTCCACCCGAAAATTCGTAGTGAATTTTCTCTCCCAGAACAACCGTTTTGTGTCGCAGAGTTGGATCTAGATCTTCTGTTAAACCAATGGCAGCAAGCACACCAGATGCACGAAATTTCTGGATTTACTCCAATCTACGAAGACTTGGCAGTTGTTGTAAATCAAGATCTTCCAGTAGCCCAAGTCCTTAATGAAATAGAACAGGCAGGTCGTCCTTTGTTAAAACAGACTACCTTGTTCGATGTGTATACAGGTGAGCAAGTGGCTGCTGACAAAAAAAGTTTGGCTTTTGCTCTAACTTTTCAGGCAAATGACCGTACTCTGAAGGACAAGGATGTCCAGAAGATCCGGCAGAAAATTGTATGCCGACTCGAACAGGCTTGTGATGCCCAGTTGAGATCTTGAAAACACCCCAAGCATAAAGTGCTATTGATGATTCTAGAGTTAGAAAATGTTGGAAAGTCATTTCCTCATCCCAGCAGGAACGAAAATGTTGAGGTCCTGCGCAACTTACAGTTACAAGTCAATCAGGGTGAAACTGTCGCGGTGATAGGGCAATCAGGAAGCGGAAAATCGACTCTGCTTTCTTTGCTTGCAGGACTTGACCAACCAACCGGTGGTGCCTTGAGGATTCGTGGAACAGATCTAGCCCAAATGAGTGAGGAGGAACTGACGCGGTTCCGCGCTGAGAATATTGGGATCATTTTTCAGCAATTCCATTTGATGTCGCATCTGACAGCACTGGAAAACGTCAGTTTGCCACTAGAGATTTTTCAAAGGGCTGGACATTTAGAACGCTCTTGCAAGGCCCTGGAGCAAGTGCGACTTGAACATCGTCATGACCACTTTCCGTACCAGCTGAGTGGTGGAGAATGCCAACGAGTTGCGATCGCTCGCGCCGTGGTTGTAGAACCTGCGATCCTTTTGGCTGATGAGCCT
>DPLM01000391.1:3024-3149 GCA_003541985.1 Deltaproteobacteria bacterium
AATTTGGATGTGGAAACTGGTGAGCAGATTGCGAATCTACTCTTTGATTTGGTACGTGATACGCAGATGACTCTCTTAATGGTGACTCACAATAGGGATCTAGCGGAGCGTTGCCAACGGCAAGT
>DPLM01000391.1:3483-3675 GCA_003541985.1 Deltaproteobacteria bacterium
GTGCTTCAACAAGGGCAACTTGCTGAACTTTGAACTTACCTCATCTGGGAACAAGGCATAGATTAAGGACAGAATGGAAATTCGACAGGATTTCGTTGATAGCATTGGCAACACACCACTGATTCGACTACGAAAGGCTTCGGAATTGACAGGGTGTACAATCCTGGGGAAAGCAGAGTTTCTAAATCCAGG
>DPLM01000142.1 GCA_003541985.1 Deltaproteobacteria bacterium
CTCGAAGAGAGCCTTGACCGTTCCGTTTGGCAAACGCATTACCTGTAAAACTTTCCCAAGCACACCATACTCATGCAGATCTGACTGTTTTGGGCTCTCGACGTTTGGATTACGCTGAGTAACAACAAAAATATGACGGTCTTCGCTAAGCGCACGGTCTAAGGCTTCCATCGAAGCTTTTCGGCCTACGAAAAAAGGCGTGGTCATTCCTGGAAAAATGACCTCTTCTCGCATTGGGAGCATCGGCACGGTTCTGATCTCAGTGTTCGCAACAAGCATGGAACTATCTCGGTTGAAGGGCTCAAGATTGATTGAAAATATTTTTTTATTTTAGAAAAAACCTGGTCAAGGAACAAGTTCTGGAATGCAGTCACTGATCATGAGTTGCATTGTTTTATCGACATTCCCCCAGCAAGCCGATAAAATTATTTTTTCCTGATTTTGCTAAGTTTTCAATATGGAGAATTACTATGAAGCGATTGCTCTGCTGGGGACTCTGTGCCCTATCGTTTTTGTGGGTCAACTCAGTTGCTGCTAACAAAGAATTACCATTGCGCCATGCCCTGGCTATGAACGGTAAACCCAAATATTTAGCGGACTTTACCCACTTCGCATATGCGAATCCAAACGCGCCCAAAGGAGGCCAACTTCATCAGAGCGTGATTGGCACTTATGACAGCTTCCATCCTTTCATTCCGAAAGGTGTCAGTGTTGAGGGTACAGGACTGATTTATGAAACCCTAATGACCAGTTCGCAGGATGAGCCTTTCACCGAATATGGTCTGCTTGCAGCACATGTTCAGATGCCCGAAGACCGCTCCTTTGTAATTTTTCACCTGCACCCAGATGCCAAGTTTCATGATGGAGTATCCGTCAAGCCCGCTGATGTGATTTTCACCTTCAATTCACTGTTGGAGAAAGGTGACCCCTTTTACAAGAAATACTACAAAGACGTGCAGTCTGTAAATGATCTTGGTGAAGGACGAGTACGCTTTGACTTTGGAGATAGCACTAACCAAGAATTGCCTTTGATTGTAGGTCAACTCCCGATACTCCCTCAGCACTATTGGGAGAATCGAGACTTTGGAGAGTCGACATTGGAACCTCCCTTAGGAAGTGGCCCTTACCGCATTGCTGAGTTCGAAGCTGGCAAGACGATTACCTATGAACGCGTGTCAGACTACTGGGGTAAAGATCGACCTGCTCAACGTGGTCATTACAACTTTGACCGCATTCGTTATGACTACTACCGCGACAGCACCGTTGCTCTGGAAGCCTTTAGCGCTGGTGAGTACAACTTCCGCCAAGAAAATGCCTCCAAAGACTGGGCCACGATGTATAGTGGTCCCAAATACGAACAACAATTGATCATCAAGGAAGAGATTCACCACGAACTTCCCCGTGGCATGCAGGGCTTCGCATACAACTTGAGGCGCTCCATCTTTCAGGACGCTCGAGTTCGGGAAGCACTAGGTTATGCTTTCGATTTTGAATGGAGCAATCAAAATCTATTCTATGGCCAGTATCGAAGAAGTACCAGTTACTACACCAACTCTGAAATGGCTTCCTCTGGACTACCTTCAGAAGCGGAGCTAAATTATCTGGAACCACTGAAAAATCAGCTACCTCCAGAAGTTTTTACTACGGAATTTAAGGTTCCAGTCAGTGATGGATCCGGAAATTTACGTTCCCAATTGCGTCGAGCTGGTGCGCTACTGAGCGCTGCTGGCTGGCAAGTGGACGCCAGTAGCCGTAAGCGTGTCAATAGCGCTGGAGAGCCATTCAGTTTTGAAATCCTACTGGTTTCTCCCGCTTTCGAACGCATCGTATTGCCCTTCAAGAAAAATTTGGAGCGTTTGGGAATCGACATGAGCGTGCGAGTGGTGGACCCCTCACAATATGTCAACCGCTTGCGTAGCTTCGATTTCGACATGGTTGTCACCGTGATCGGACAATCTCTCTCGCCTGGCAATGAGCAGCGGGAATTCTGGCACTCAGAATCTGCGGATTTGGAAGGTAGTCGCAATTTGATGGGAATTCGTAATCCAGCTGTCGATCAACTTGTTGAATCACTGATTGCTGCCCCTAATCGACAGGAATTGATCATTCGAACGAGAGCGCTTGACCGAGCCCTGCTCTGGAACCACTACTTGATTCCACATTGGCACATCAACTACTTCCGAGTGGGTTACTGGAATCGATTCTCTCGTCCTGCGACCACACCCAAGTATGGTCTTGGACTGCTGACTTGGTGGGAAGATCCAGCCAAGGCCGCCAAGGTTGACAGCCAACACAAAGATTAACCATTTCTCCCCAAACTGCCGTAGATCAGAGGCTTTTTCTGTAGCAAAGAGCCTCTGCCATTTCACAACCATTGAGTAATCAATTTTCTTCAAAATCGTTCTTATTTATTTTCAGATGATTAGCACTCATTGATGGATAGTGCTATTTTTTTCTTGATTTCTCCAACTAGCTTGGATAAGTTTTTAGCACTCACTTCAGCCGAATGCTAATACTGGCATTCACTTGAAGCTAACCTTAAAATCGTTCGCAAAAGGAGAACCATGATTCGTCCACTGCAAGATCGCATTTTGGTGAAACGCATTGAGGCGGAAGAGAAGACCTCCGGCGGTATCATCATTCCAGACACCGCTAAGGAGAAGCCACAAGAAGGTGAAGTCGTTGCTGTTGGCAAGGGCAAGCGTCTGGACAATGGCAATGTGATAGAGCCAGATGTGAAAGCTGGTGATCGCGTTCTTTTCAGCAAGTATGGCGGAACCGATGTCAAGGTAGATGGTCAGGACTATCTGATCATGCGCGAAGATGACATCCTCGGCGTCCTCTGATTCAATCCTCCCGCTAACCAATTTTTCTGGATAAAGGAACCATGGCGAAGACTATTATTTTTGGCGCGGATAACCGTGACCAACTGCTCGCTGGTGTGAACAAGATGGCAAACGCTGTCCGTGTCACATTAGGCCCCAAAGGCCGCAATGTATTGATCGAGAAATCTTTTGGCGCTCCCTTGGTCACCAAGGACGGCGTTACCGTCGCTAAAGAAGTCGAGATAGAGAACAAGTTGGAAAATATGGGCGCCCAGATGGTCAAGGAAGTAGCTTCCAAGACATCCGATGTTGCCGGCGATGGAACCACAACGGCAACCGTATTGGCACAAACAATTGTTAATGAAGGCAACAGAAATTTGGCCGCTGGTGCCAATCCGATGGATCTCAAGCGTGGCATCGACAAGGCTGTTACCGCGGCTACCTCACGCCTGCATGAAATTTCCAGATCTGTATCTAGCTCCAAAGAAATTTCTCAGGTTGGGACCATCTCTGCCAACAGCGACGAAACTATTGGTCAAATCATCGCGGAAGCAATGGAGAAAGTTGGCAAAGACGGTGTCATTACTATTGAAGAGGCAAAGAGCGCCGAGACCAGCCTAGATGTTGTTGAAGGTATGCAGTTCGACCGCGGCTACCTCTCTCCCTACTTTGTGACCGACTCTGAACGGATGGAAGTTGCCCTCGAAGACCCATACGTAATTTTGGTAGAGAAGAAGGTCAGCAACATGAAGGACATGCTACCCGTACTGGAGCAAATCGCCAAGACTGGCAAGCCTTTCATGATCATTGCCGAAGATGTGGAAGGTGAAGCATTAGCTACCTTGGTCGTTAACAAGATTCGCGGAACTCTGAAATGCGCATCAGTGAAAGCTCCTGGCTTCGGTGATCGTCGCAAGGCCATGCTAGAAGATATTGCTATTTTGACTGGAGGCCAAGTTGTTTCAGAAGACATGGGTATGAAGCTGGAAGACCTCACACTGCACAATCTTGGTCAAGCCAAATCCATTGTCATTGACAAGGACAATACTACCATCGTAGACGGGGCTGGTGAAAAAGAGAACATCAAAGGACGCATCAACCAGATTCGTGCCCAGATTGAGGAGACGACCTCAGATTATGATCGTGAAAAATTACAA
>DPLM01000299.1 GCA_003541985.1 Deltaproteobacteria bacterium
TGAACCCAAGGGCCACCCCTTCTCTTTATCATAAAACTTGAAAGTGAACGGGTCCTGCCCTTTCCAGACATGTTCAGGAATAATGATGACTCCACCGTAAATTTTCACTGAGAAGTAATCTAATTGAAAACGGGCATTTGGCTCTGTGAGATTAAACACAACAGTATGTTTATCCTGTTTGTTAACAGACTTTACCCACTGTTGCATCGATGCAGCGTCACGTAAAGATTGCGTACTGTCATCAAGTAGCATTTGAATCGTGTAAACCACATCATCTGCATCTAAATCTTCTCCATCAGACCATTTGATGCCTTTCTTTAGTTTTAATGTCCAAACATCAAGTGAGCTGTTCGAAGTAAAGCTTTCTCCGAGCCAAGGGTCGATTTCACCAGTTTCATAATTAAGTATGAACAATGGTTCAAAGACCGCTTGGTGAATCCCATTACTTCTCGTTGTGCCAGGTACTAAATTATTGAAATTGTACGGCTGTGCTACCTTACCGCCGTCAATGTCAAAAATTACTGTTTTGTTTCTGGCTTTACTATGACCACCAGCTTGCACACCACTTACTGCAATCGCAGCTATGCTTAATGCAACTAATGCTAGTTTCTTAAACATGTCGACCTCTCATAGGAAGTTGAATTACGTCTGTTTGAAAGATGATCTGAGAGTTTATTCCATAGGCATCCTTTTAAAAGAGGTTAGGAGGCACTGTAGAGCTTGAATGTCTTTATCTCGAATGGTTTAAGGGTCAACTTCAATTCTCCTCCAATAGCGTCATTTGAGTCGTTCCATTCCATCAGGTCTGTAGTTTTAATCTTTAGTTTTGAGTCAGTCAAGCGAAGGTGTGCCTCACTTTTTCTGCCTCTTCGCTCAACAACACGAAGAACAAGGCAATTGTCTTTTTCTGCTTTCTTGAGAACTTCTAGTCCTACATCAGCACTTTCCACCATCACAGGAGCTTGGAGGGGAGAAATTGGTTTGCCATGTATGAACAAAGGAGCCTGATTGAGTTGTTGAGCTTGCTCAATCACGTCAGATTCTTGGAATGAATTTTTGTGTGGATAGAGTACATAACAAAACTGATGTGTCCCCAAATCTGCGTCAGGATCAGGGTGTGTTGGTGAACGGAGGAGATGAAGGTCGATGACGTTGTCATGCAGTTTGTGACCGTATTTACAGTCATTAAGTAGGGCAACTCCTCTTTGTTGGTCAGACAAATCAACATATTTTTGGGCTGCTACCTCAAAACGAGCCATGTCCCATGTCGTATTGCGGTGGGTGGGGCGCTTCAGATGACCATATTGTATATCACATGTAGCTGAGTCCGTCTGCACGCTGATTGGGAAAGCAGTCCTGAGCATTCGATGACACTCCTGCCAGTCAACTTTTGTTTCAAATTCTAATGCCTTGGAGTTGGCTCGCAAGCTGATCTTTTGATCAATCTTGGAATTACCAATTTTTAATTGAAATAGCAGGGATTGATGAACGGGCCCGGCTCCAAGAGATTGCCAAGTCTGACCCTTAGCAGTTTCGACAGCCATATCTTCATAGGAAACATCAATTTCCCAGGCATCCCAGTTGTGAGGTCGGTCTTCATACAGAGTCAGCAAATTACCAACTTCTCCATCAGCCAATATGGAATCCCCTGTCTCTAAATCCTTTGCGACCACTAATTGAGCGTGTTCATTGAATTCGTAACTAACAAACTGATTTTCAAGAATAAGTGAATCTACTTTATTTGCTTGCGGGGCAGCATTACTTAATCTGAGGGTCTTAATTTCCTGGGGTGCCAGCGTCAGCAGTGCTGTAAGCTGGCCATTTGTGTCCTGCTGAACGGGAAATTCATTACCATTCTCATCCTTCAGTCCCCCATTCCAATCCTTGGGTAATTCGATCAGGCGCTCATAGGCTATGTTTAATGTATTGATCAGGGTGATTGCGTCCCTGTCTTGATCGAATAACTGTTTCACAGATTCATTTCTCAACCGTTCACAGGTAGCGAGAGCATCTTGATGCTCTCGCTCTGTTACCTCATAGACCCAATGGATACTGGAACCAGGAAGGATGTCGTGGAACTGATTAATCAGCAAAATTTTCCAGAGACTGTCTAACTCCTCCTGTGGATAGTCTTTTAGTGACCCTAATGAAAGGAGATATTCCGTAGCTCTGAGACTCTGCTCAAGCATTCGGTTATTACGCTTGGTTCTCGCTTGCGTCGTCAGGGTACCACGATGCAATTCCAGATAGAGTTCTCCACTCCAAACAGGAAGTTCATGTGCTTTTTCAGAAATTCGCTCAAAGAATCGATCTGCTCGTCCAAAACTGACCTTAGGCACTCCCTCCAGGTTTTTCTGTCGCAGACCGCGTTCAATCATTTCTGAAGTTGGACCACCTCCACCATCCCCTACTCCGAAAAGGCACATCATTTCATCCAGTACACCTTTCTCGACAAAATTTCGCTCAGTTTTTTGTAGATCATAGGGTTGAAGCTGACTGTTGTAAGTGTCTTCTGGTGGAAAATGAGTGAGAACTTCTGTCCCATCAATTCCACGCCACCTGAAAGTAGAGTAGGGGAAACGATTGAATTGGCTCCAGCTCATCTTTTGTGTGAGAAAGTGATCTAATCCACCCAACTTGAGAATTTGGGGCATTGCTGCTGAGTAGCCAAAAACGTCAGGTATCCAACAGTTGTTCACATCTACCCCAAACTCATCCATGAAGAAGTTCTTACCATGAAGAATCTGGCGAACCATGGACTCACCACTGATCAAGTTACAGTCTGGTTCGATCCACATTCCTCCTTGAAGCTCCCAGCGACCTCCAGCGACTGCTTCTTGGATTTTCTCATATAGTTCAGGGTAGTGATCTTTTACAAATTGATAATGCTGTGGCTGGGAAGCCCCAAAAACATATTCGGGGTATCTTTCCATCAAATCTAATTGGCTAGCAAAGGTTCGAGCAGATTTTCGTATAGTTTCCCGAACAGGCCAAAGCCATCCGGTATCAATGTGGGCATGGCCAACAGCATTGATTGTGGGTGCACTCGCATTGGCAGATTTTTGCAGTAGGGGCTGAAGCATTTCCCTGCACTGTCCAGCATTCGCTTCAGCATCCTTAAAGTTATTGGTAACCTTGACAAGCCCTTCTAAAATTCGAGCAAACCGTGTACTGCTGTCAGGCACAGAGTCCAAAAGTCCATTCAACACCTCCATATCTAGCCAAAAATCGTAGAGATCACGTTTAAATCGGGCGAGCCTCATGCGATTGACTATTCCCCTGTAACTGCCATGCCGACTGATCGTATCTCCGGATCGCAAAGTAGCAGCCGTTGAGGCTACTTGATTACCAGTGGCTTCGATGGTGTCACTACCACGCTCAGGATCACGCGGTCGATGGATGCCCATGATTGAATTGGCTGCAGCCTCTACCCATAGTTCTATTTGGGGATTTTTCAAAACTGGTGCAGCAAGTCTAAAATTATGTCGTGTGATTCTTCCGAGGACACTTCCATTAGTAAGCCCTTGCAGGGGGACTCCTTCTTGAGAAAAGACAAGGGCTTCTCCATTGAAATCCAGATGGGCGACTACCTCATCATTTGCCCAATGCTCAGGGATCTTCCCCACTAAGTGAAACCAAGCACTGTCCCAAGTTTGGCCCCATTCCGCTCCTTCGGTGATGGCCTGATACTCAAGATCTAGGCGTTTTTGAAAGGGGACAGGATCCTTACTCCTGGCGAACCGACCCTCTAGGAATATATGATCTGAAAGAATCCTCTGTTCCAGACGATCCATAAACTGCTGAACTTTCGTGCGGTAAAGCTTTCTTTGGATTTCGAGAATCAAACCACTCCTTTCA
>DPLM01000282.1 GCA_003541985.1 Deltaproteobacteria bacterium
GTATGGGATCATTAGATACAGTGATCGAGGGTATGATCACACGGTCCGTACAGAAAGCTGTCGTAGATGCAATGCCACAGATCGTTGAGCGGATTGTTCAGGAACTTCGACAGCCTCGCCCATGAAATGGTCCGTCCCATTCAGGATTATGAAGCCATCCAACTAAGCCAAGCTATCACGGATCGTAAGCAACTACGATTAGTGTTCTTGGATGGAGATACCCTTGTCGAGTCGGTCCGCTGGCACACTCCAGCCTGGATTGGTCTGCGTGACGGCAAGGTCATCAACAAGCAAGCCCTCAAGTTCTGGGAGCCGCTTGATCCATAAAGATCCACCTGCTCATTACATCCCGAACAAACATCTTAACCAAACTAACATGCCACAGGCGTCCACTGTCCAGCGTATGCAGGAACTCACTGAGTTGATCCATGGGCACAATGCACGCTATTATCTGGGTACTCCGACGATTAGTGATGAGAGTTTCGATGCTCTGGTAAGGGAATTGATGCAACTGGAGTCTAGCTATCCAAAATTACGTGATCCTTCCTCGCCTCTGCTGCGTATCGTTGCAACTCCACTACGTACTTTCCCCTCACGTTCTCATCGAATTCCAATGCTCAGCCTGAGCAATGCCTATTCTTTTGAAGAAGTTGTAAATTGGGATACCAGCTTACGACGCTTGCTGGAAGCATCCCAAGTAGAGTATGTCGGTGAATTGAAAGTCGATGGACTGGCAGTATCTCTGATTTATGAGCGGGGCCGTCTAGAAGCTGGGGTCACTAGAGGGGATGGCCAAGTCGGGGATGAGATCACTCCAAACCTGTTGACAATTGCCAATCTGCCCGTACTTTTGCCGGAGCCAATCAATCTGGAAGTACGTGGAGAAGTCTATCTGCCACACCTCAATTTTGAGAAACTCAACGTTCGAAGGCAAGCAGAGGGTGAACCTCTTTTCAAAAATCCACGTAACGCAGCTGCAGGCACACTACGGCTATTGGATACAGCAGAAGTTCGTCACCGTCGGTTGCAAATCCTGATTTATGCGGTTGTTCATGGATCAAATAAGACTTCTCACTATGCCAACCTCCAGTGGCTGGGAGAGCTAGGTTTCCCAATCAATCCAGCGACACGCCTCTTATCCGACTGGAATTCAGTCAAGAATTTTCTGGAACATTGGGAGAGCGAGCGTCGTCACCTCGATTACGATGTAGATGGGATTGTGCTGAAGGTGAATTCATTGGAAGACCAGGCAGTTCTTGGAATGACTGCCAAGTCTCCCCGCTGGGCTGTCGCCTTCAAGTTTACTGCAGAACAAGCGGTCTCCACGCTGCGCAAGATTGAAATTGGGGTAGGCCGAACAGGAGTTCTCACTCCAGTGGCTCTTCTGGATCCAGTGGAATTGAATGGGACTACGGTTTCGCGAGCAACCTTGCATAATTATGATCAGATTGAGCGACTTCAACTCCACTTGGGGGATCAGGTACTGGTGGAGAAGAGGGGAGAAATCATCCCAAAAATCGTGGCTGTGCACCAACCTGCTCCTGTGAGTGAGTCTGGGCCGATTGATCCACCAACATCCTGTCCAGCCTGTGATAGCCTAGCAATTCAGCACCCGGGTGAGATTGACTGGCGTTGTCCAAACCCGGAATGTCCTGCACAGTTACAAGAACGGTTACTGCACTTTGTATCTCGTCGGGCAATGGATATTGATGCCGTGGGTCCAGCACTACTGGATCAACTACTAAACCGCCGATTAGTACGGAGTGCCGCAGATCTTTACCGACTAAAGATTGAAGACCTGACACCCTTGGAAAGGATGGGACTTAAGTCTGCACAGAATGTGGTGCTGGCCATCGATCAATCAAGGGAAAGACCACTCTCTTGCTTTCTGCACGCGCTTGGTATCCCTCATGTGGGTGAAAAGACTGCTCAATTGCTAGCACGCAACTACGGTTCATTGGAGGTTCTTCAACGAGCAGATCAGGAAGAATTGGCGGCAATCCATGAGATTGGCCCAGTGATTGCCGAAAGTGTGGTCTGCTACTTCCGTAGTGCAGAAACCAAAGCATTGCTTCAGGAATTGGAGGACACTGGGGTAAGATCACAGGAACTACAGGTGCAGCAGGCTCCTGATTCGCCACTAAAAGGGAAAACCGTGGTTCTTACAGGAACGCTCTCAGAGCCGAGAGATGTTTGGCAACAGCGCTTGGAAGATGCAGGAGCTCGGATTTCTGGAAGTGTTTCTAAGAAAACGGATTATGTTTTGGCGGGAGAAAAAGCGGGTTCCAAGTTGGAGAAAGCTGAGAATTTGAAAATTTCTGTGATCAGTGAGGACCAGGCTCAGAGTTGGCTAAGCGGTTCATCCAATAATGAATGATAGCCTTCCTGATAAGTGGGATAACGCAGCAACAGTCCTGTAGATTGGAGACATTGATTTGAAATTCTACGCTCGAGAAAAGTGGCAGCTGCCTCAGGCTCAGCAAGCAACCCGTGATTTTTTGGTGACAAGGCTGCCGGACGCTGTTTCGCACACCACTGAGCAACTCGCAGTGAGGGTAGTGGTTGGTGATCGACAGCATTGATGCAGGAAGGCAGTTCTGGTTGCAGAATCAGCAGGTGTATCAAACGTGCGAGATCTTCCACGTGAATGCGGTGAGTAGGCTGATGAGGAGACGTGGGCATTGCTTGGCCATTGCGCAGTCGTTGCCAGAGATTACGTTTGGGGCCGTAGATGCCTCCTGGACGAACCACCTGTAAATCAAAAGTCTCTCCTAGAAGATCTTCTGTTTGTTTTCTTAGCTCGCCGGAAAGAGAGTCTGGTTCTTCTCTAGTGTCCTCTGTCCAGACTCCTGCCTTTTTGGGATATATCCCTGTTGTTGAAACATAGAGCAAGCGCGAACAAGCTGGCCGATGCTCACGCATCCAAGCAGACCAGTGCTGTAAGTGATTTTGGTTAGCTTCCAAATCGCGGATAGGTGGGATGGTCAATATGAGCGTCGCCGATTGAATTGGTAGGACTTCCCAGCTCGAAGTTTGAGTCCAGTCAAATGGTAAGACTGGCAATGGCTGTTTTGTGAGAATCGCAGGATATGACGAGGGACGACAGGTTCCCCAGGATTGTGGTGACCAGGGCACCAACCGTGCCAGCGTAGAGCCCAGATAGCCTAGGCCAAGAATACCAACGGTTGGGTCCATTAGGTTCAATGCTGGACGGAATCGAAAGAAGAAGATTGTGCAGAAGCAACTGCACGTGCGTAGGACTTGGGCATGTCAGGCTGCAGCAAGCTGCCTGGCTCCAGATATTCGTAGATTTCTCCGTAGTGCTTGATCTCTGTCGAA
>DPLM01000051.1:0-2974 GCA_003541985.1 Deltaproteobacteria bacterium
TCTTGATTGAAGCCCGAGTGACTGGTCCGGGTGACAACAAGGCCTTCCTGATCGAGATAAACATTGAAGATACTCGTCACAACGAAGTCCAGTTACTTGGTAATGGCCAGTGGTGCATAGAATTGGGTGGTCGTGACTGTTCTCTACAGATGCACGAACAAAAATTAGCTGAATTTTCACTTACTGAAGAGCTACTTGAACAGACTATTGCAGAATATCTTGAAGCTGGCAAAAACCGTCAAGCAGAGACACTTCAGCAGGACCAAGTCGTACTACGTGAGATGTGTAAACAAGCACAGGGCTTTGGAACGGCTCTAGGGCTGGATAACGTATCTACCTTTGAGTGCATTGTTGAGGGAGACCAACACTACTTCATGGAAGTAAACACTCGAATTCAGGTCGAACATCGGGTCACAGAGATGGCATACAAGCTTGAATTTACTAATCCAGAAAAGCATGACGACAGCTTCCAAGTAGATTCGCTGGTTGCCGCAATGTTCCTAGTTGCCTGCTACGGGAAAATCCTTCCTAAACCACAACGTCAGCTCCGAAATCTTTCGGGAATGGAAGTTCGCATCAATGCTACCAATCAGGGACTACAGCCTCATGCTGGAGGAATTTTACACTATTGGTCGACACCAATTGAAGGAGAATTACGAGACGACCAAGGTATTGGATTAAGAAATCCTGATACATGTTTATTCCAACCTTATCATCTTGCTGGTGCCTACGATTCAAATGTAGCTCTGTCCGTTACATGGGGTAGGACACGTCTCGAAAATCTTGAGCAAATGGCTCGTGTTCTCAGAGAAATGGAAGTACGAGGAACCGACTTACAACTCAACCTGTCGTTTCATTATGGGCTCCTGTATTGGATGTTGGGTGTAGATTCGATGGTTAAACCAAACACGCGTTTTGTGGAGTCCTACCTTGCGCTCTGTGGCAAGCTGAGTCTGGGTGCGAAAGATATCGACTTAGAGTTCGCATGGCAGCACTTGAGTGGATCAATCAAAGAGCTCGGCCCAGAGGCTTTGAGAGCTTTTGAAAGGAAACAAACGCTGCTGCTAAGACCATTACGGCGTTTGCTCAATATGCCACATCTTCTCGCCGGATGGCTTGCCAAACGTCAAAAACCTCGATGGGAAATTCAGAATCAGAAGATTCAGTGGTGTCAGAACCCGATTCATGTGCTACGAGAGCTTTATCGCTATCTACATTGGGAGAAAAGAAGTGGACTGCCTCCCAGTGAAATTATCTGGGAGGATGATCATCTGCTACTCGAGGAAGGATTCAGGTTTTATTCAGATTTAGGAAATCGCTTGGGTTATCCCGAATGGAACAATTTGCAGAAAATTCTCGGAAACAAAGCTCCTGTTGGTTTTGATGACAAGCTCTGGTCAGACGTGCAAGCAGCGCATGCTGGTTTTCAAGTCGGCCTGGTTCCCTTACTGAGTATTCCCATCTCATTGGGTATCAGCAGCGGATATTTTGACTGGAGTTGCAGTAGAGAACTGATTCCGCTTATTCCAAAAGAGTTTCAGGATGCAAAACGCATCAAACAGTACTCCCAGGCACTGGCATCTCCACCACCTTCTCACAGCAATGAGGTCCGTAGTTGGACAGGAGGAACCTTCTACGCTTGTGAAACACCTAGCAGCCCCCCCTACGTGGAGGCTGGCCAACATGTGGAGCAAAATGATATGCTTGGGCTGTTAGAGGTGATGAAAATGTTTAATCCCATTAAGGCAGAATTTCCTGGTACGGTCCGGCAGGTGTATGTAGGCGCCTCTGGGGGCACTCTGGTTTCAAGGGGACAACTGCTTTTCCTAATAGAACCTGACCACCCAATTGCTCAAGAAGATGCAAACACTTTGGCAAAATATCGTCAGAAGACCACACTCAATCTTCTCACTCTTTGAAGATGAGACAGTGATCAAACTTTACCTCGCTGGAATTAGCACTTTCGATTCCTTTGTTGCTGCTAGTACTGTAGAATCCAAACTGGTTTACTGAAGCTATCGCAGGCGGGATTCAGTAACAAAAAGATACCTAGGGTATCTCGAGCCAATTTGACAACTGGATGGTTTCAATGTTGCTTGCGGAACCAGAAGATAAATCACGGCAAATAGGTTCCCATCAAGTCACATTGATTGACCGTATGCTTTATAATTGGAAACTTCAATGGCAAGTTGATTCAGGTTTGCCTTCAATGAAACTGGGAAGCCCTCAGAAAGGTGGAATAGGATAATAGAATTGGATTACTGCACTGCCTTAGCACAACACAAATTCAATGTTTTCTATTTTTCTAGTCCAGCTTGACCCACTCCTTGAAGGTCTGATATTTATTGAGGAAGCAACGTAGGTTGCTGCAGTGAAGCTTCATTTTTCAAATCTCAAACGGTTGACACTCATGCGAATCGCCATTTTGGCTGCAATCGGTATAGGTGCATTTTTATTGGTATTCTTACCAGGATACTTGTTTCTGCTTCCTTCGAGCTCAGAAGTACCTGAAATGGTAGCTCCTGCAGACGAGGAAAGCGAAAGCTGAGAGAAGACTACTATCGATGCACGGATGAGTTGAACCTGTTTGGGGAAACCGTGTTGGACGCACGGATTGTATCAACGCCAGATCCTGAGGAGGTAGCATGTCCATCCATGTTAGTTTCAAAAACATGAAACATTCTGATGCAGTCAAGGAGCACGTTAATGAACTCTTTGATGACCTGTCGAAGATTACCGACAACAAGTACCCCTTTCATGTGAATCTGACTCGTCAGAAAGATGAGAGCTATCACGTAGGTATCAACTGCAGTTACCAACAAAAGATGCTCGCAAGCAATTCCGATGATAAAAATCTTTACAAGGCTCTGGCGCGTGGAGTGGACTCCATGCGCACTCAAATCATCCGCAAATCAGACAAACTGAAGTCTTTGTAGTGCTCCAGCACCCAGAATACGGGGTGCTTTCTCCATTT
>DPLM01000051.1:3364-6183 GCA_003541985.1 Deltaproteobacteria bacterium
CTCGGAGTAGCAAAAAGTTTTGCTGGCTGCGAGGGAACCATGATGGGGGCTACAAGCGAAGATCCTTTGCTTTCCTCTGTAGACCTAACCTTCTCTCCGATTTACTCCTCTGCGACCACTTCCGGAACATCCAATTGCCCAAATTGGGAAATTGCGCTGCAGGAACGCTTCGCGCGTTGGCAATTTTTAGTTGCCAACCAATCCATGCTCGAAGAAGAAATCGCAACAGGCCATGGGCCACACTCCGAAGCGCTAGGAGCTTTGTATTATTGTTCTGAGGTCGGCCAACAGCAGTTTGGTAATTTCCTTCGTTTGCACCAGGAGAGGATTGATTTTCACTTACAAAATACTGGTCAAGTAGAGGTGTTGGTACCTATACTAAGCCAATGGATTCAATCACATCCGAGTTTGCACCATGAATGCAAGGTGGGCTAGTTTTTTTGTTGCTGCTTGGCTTCTAAATAGTGGCACTGCTTGGTCTTGTCACGAGGGTGGCCCCATGGGATTTGCTGATGGAAAGCTTGATGCGCTTTCCGTAGACATTTCATCTTCGTCTACCTTTGCTTTTGCTAGTTCTTCAGGAACCATGGGTTGTGAAGATTGGACATTGGGGCAACGTCATGAGGAAGAGCAATTTCTAAAGGCTAATTGGGATCATTTGACAGAGGAAGCCGCGAACCGCAGTCAAGATTTGTACTGGATATCCTTTGCAAAATTGGCAGGATGCAACTCCACAGAATCTAAACAATGGTCGATTCTAGCAAACCAACACTTTGCTACGCTGTTTGACAGTCTAACTTCTGCTGAAAAAGCACGTATAAATTTTCGTTTCCAATTCAATCAACACCTGAGCAATGCTCAGGTGTCATGCCGGCTCACCTCCTAATCTCCCTACTTCTATCTTTCCCTACTATTAGTTACTCATCCAAAGGGCAACTGCGTATTTTGACCACCAGATATACTAAAAGTATTCTTGCCTCAAAGTATCCAAATAGCAATCAAAGCTAGCTTTACATTACTGATGCTCTAGCCCTTAACCCCGGGGAAGTCCCAAAGATACAGCTCGATGCCAGAGACTCGGTAGGGAGATCCAATTTTAGTCACTTTCTGAGGCATGTAAACTCTCCTACAAGATTACAACAACTGGAAATTATGAATGTACTACAGTGGGAAAACGTAGTTTTGGGAAATGCAGATTTAGCGTTGGGAACTCACAGGTTAAAGGTAGCTTAGAAAACTGACAATTTCCCAATGCTAGCTAAAAATATAGTATTGCAGGGCAGTAATTGGCGAAAGCTTCTAAGTTTCGAAATTATTGAAGAAGGTGGGTTTCAAATCGGGGGATTTGGTTTAATGGCACATGCTGCTCCGATGTACCATCAAAAATTAGATGATTATTTAGCATTTCTTGACATCCTTGGAAGCGCCAAAGAAATCATATAAATCTTGTGTGAAGAACAGCAGATTGATCTCATTATTGCGTTAATGCATAGCGGCTCAAATAAAAATTCAGAGATCAAGAAAACTTGTATGCTAGCCTCCCCAACCCGAACGCTGCGGGCTAGGTGAACGATCATGTACCTAGAGTTAATCTAGTTGCTTTAAGGCATACTCCCCAAACATTCCCAAGACAGTCGCCCTCTCGTCTCAATAGGCACCGAGCCTCTTTGCTCCCAGTACTTTTGAGAATGGCTGGATTGAGGTGCATTGGTCTCTGGAACTAAAAAAGAAGCTTTAGTGTATTACGCGAAGCCACCTCCCATACTTAAAGGCAACTCAAGAAATTTCCCAGAACCGATTACCATGGTTTCATTGGCAAAAGCAAGCAGACCAGTTTATGGCAACTGAATTACCCATTCGCTGGCTTAAGGAAACATCCAAAAGAGTCTGGTTAAATTGTACTAATGAACTAATCAAAGTGGCTCTTCCAGAGCTAAGACTAAGCTTGCTCCCAAGTTGGCAATTTGAACCACTTCTCTTTCCACACACCTTAGAAGCGTTGAAATTTAGCCACTTACACCGATAGTGACCCTATCGAAATCACTTGCAGTTAGCCAACTTATATGAGCCTCAATTAAATTTTGATAAATCAAAAAAAGCGGTCACTAATCGATAATCAATTGGTGGAAGCCACAAAGCAAGATGTATGGATGCTGAATTATCCATCTTCAAGGTAACGAGGGAGTCTTTCGTGCCCCGATCAAATATGATCAGGGCGACTGGACCATATAACCTAGTCAAAAAAATTATTCCAATTCTTGAAGACTGCTAAGACGCTACCTGCTCGGTGTGGTTTTCTGAAAGTCATTCCATGAAAAGAGTCCTCCCAGAATTTGCCCAATCTTGGCTGAGTCAATTCCGACCAAGGATTTTATTCCCTCATCGAATTAATGATTTCTCACTTTTTTGGGTCATTCTGAGACAGAAAAAAACCTATCAAGCTCTGATAGCAGCTCCTTCCCGACAGCATGTTGCGGAAACCCTTCTTGAAAATTTAGAGCAATGTGCGCCGGCAAATTGGCCGTGGACAAAAGGCCCAAAAGATTATCGGAACAACCTCAGTATTATTCGACTTTTGCAGGGTGATTTTGTTCCAGATTGTGAAGAAATCCTTATTCTTAGTAGACAGCAAAGCACAGCAGGGGACCTGCCTCATCCTAAAAAACTCGTAGAATTCCAACCCAGTAAATCAGGTTTTCATGGGAATTGGAGGTGGTCTTGGCCAAGATGGCTTTGTATTCCTGATGAGTCAGAATTTATTTTGGAGATCCCTGTATTTAATTACCAAACAGATGAATTATTTCTTATTCGATGCCTCT
>DPLM01000352.1:0-214 GCA_003541985.1 Deltaproteobacteria bacterium
ATCATGCGATGGATTCATTGAAGAAGGCGATGCGTTGGGATGAGGAGCGATTTGGTCTAGAGTACGATCTTGATATTTACATGATTGTTGCTGTTCAAGATTTTAACTTCGGAGCAATGGAAAACAAGGGACTGAACATCTTCAATGCTCGGTACATCCTCTCGCGATTTGACACCGCAACCGATGAAGATTTTGAAAACATTGAGAGTGTGGT
>DPLM01000352.1:587-2637 GCA_003541985.1 Deltaproteobacteria bacterium
ACTTGTCGTGATTGGTTTCAACTGAGTCTCAAAGAGGGATTAACGGTCTTTCGTGATCAGGAATTTACTTCTGACTTAAACTCTCGACCTGTCAAACGGATCCAAGATATTAGATTTTTGCGAGATTACCAATTTCCAGAAGATGCAGGACCGACTGCTCATCCCGTTCGTCCTGAGAGTTTTCTCGAAATTAATAATTTTTACACTGTAACGGTTTATGAGAAGGGCAGCGAATTAATTCGCATGTTGCAAACCCTGATCGGACGTGAGGCATTCACCCTAGGTGTGCAGCTGTATTTAAAAAAGCATGACGGACAAGCAGCCACGGTGGAGAATTTTCTGGAAGCTATTGCAGAGAGTTCAAAAACGGATCTTAAGCCCTTCCGAGCTTGGTACAGTCAAGCAGGCACTCCAAGAGTTTGTGTTCGAAGTGAATACTCCGCGAAAAATCAAGAATACGAGCTTCATTTCGAACAATCCTATCCCCAATTGAGCGTTGCAGGAGAGCGGTGCTCTGTCCCAATCCCAATTCAAATTGGTTTGCTGAACGACGGAGGTGAGAGCATCTCATCAACAGAAACTGAGTTGTTTTTACTTCAAAAGCCAAAAGATAGTCTACTTTTCTCTGGAATCTCAGAGAGGCCTATTCCGTCGTTGCTTCGGCAATTCTCTGCCCCAGTTTGCCTGGAATATGACTACTCACCTGAAGAGTTGGCTTTGCTATACCAAAGGGATTCTGATGAGTTCAATCGCTGGGACGCAGGTCAGCGACTGGCTACCATGGTCATTCAGCAGGGACTTGAAAGTCTGCAACAGGGGCAATCTCCTACAGAACCGACCCTGCTTTTGGAGAGCTTTGCAGCGATTTTGCGCTTGGGTCATTCTGATCTTTCCTTCTTGAGTCAATTACTGACCTTACCCTCTGAAGGTTACCTGAGCGCACATTTCCAACCCATTTCCCCTAATCAACTTAGGGAGGTCCTCTGGGGGTTGTATGATGCATTAAGTGATCAACTACATGTAATCTGGAAGCAGAAATATGAAGAAATAGCGCAACCACCTGCTGAAAATTTAACTACTGAGGCTGTTGGGAAACGACGCTTCCGTAATCTTTGCTTAAGTTATCTTGGAAGAAATGAAAAAACCCTTGGAGAAGAATTAGCATTCCAACAATTTGAGCAAAGCCAAAATATGACTGAAGCAGTGGGGGCATTAAATGTGCTGACTCATCGATCTGGCCCACTTCGTAGTCAGGCACTAGGATCTTTTTATCAAAGATGGCAGGAAGACGCGTTGGTGTTGGACAAGTGGTTCAGGATTCAAGCTGCTTCCCGCAGAGAAAACGTGCTTGATGACGTTGAGAATTTAATGAAACATGAGAAATTTAGTTATCATACCCCAAACCGTGTGAGAGCCTTGGTTGGCGGATTCAGTCAGGGAAATTTTTTGCGTTTTCACCATGAAAATGGCAAAGGCTATCAATGGTTGGCATTCCAAATTCAAGCGCTGGACAATACTAATCCCCAAGTAGCTGCAAGGTTGCTTACCCCCTTGGTACGCTGGCAACAGTTTGCTGAACCATATCAAAGCAAAATGTACCAAGCACTTAAGCAAATCTTTAACACCCCTGAACTATCAAAGGATGTGTTTGAGATTGTTTGCAAAAGTCTCGGTGAATCACTATGAGTGCAAAAGAAGACCAATCCTTACCGACCAGATTACTTTTGATCAGGCACGCCCAAACGGAGTGGAATGTTCAGAGACGCTTTCAGGGTTATGGGGATAGTCCAATTACTAAAGAGGGACAGGAACAGCTTAAACGCTTAAAATCCAGACTTGCTGGAATAGTATTTGATGTTGTTTACTCAAGTGATCTCGGGCGCGCAATGGAAACTTCCCAAATGCTCGTAGGAAAAAAGCGGGTTGAAGAGCCACGGCTAAGAGAGCGTGGGGTTGGTATTCTTGAAGGCTTGAATTTAGAGCAAATCATGGCTGAGCATGCCGATGCATTTCAAGCTTTTCGGTCCGGTGATAAAGACCATCAAATTGA